>CAYSPQ010000376.1:0-2511 GCA_964432965.1 uncultured Desulfohalobiaceae bacterium | reverse complement strand
GATCGTCTTCCTCTTCCTTTTCTTCAGTAAATCTATGGGTGATGTGTATACTGTAATCCACCCCCATACCAACAGTCAGGGCTGTGATGCTAACGGTCATAACATTCAATGAAACACCCGTAAAGTACATCGTTCCTATTATCCATATGGTTACCATAGCCACAGGGAGAGTAGTGATTATACCTAGAACTCTAGAGCCATGAATATAATAAAAGACAATCGTCAACAAAAGGGCAACGACGATGATCGTAGCTATGAGAGAGTCTCTCTGAGTGTTAGTCAACTCTTCCGTTGTCTGCTGTCCTATTATGGCGTTGCTGGTTACCTTGGTAGTATAGTCAGCTTCTCTTAGAGGTCTAGAATCTTCGTCTAATTCTTGATCCATTATTTTTGCATTGTTTAAATCTTCGTTGATTTTTCGAGCGTTCTCTCTAAACCTTATGACACCTTTCGTATAGTATCTATCATCTTAACTGTGAAGGACGTTCGAGATAGCACTTGTGCTTATCTCTTTTTCATAAAGCTGGTCATAAAGGCGAGATACATCTTCTCGAGATATATCACCCTCGTCTATTTCATCCCAACCTTGTAAGTTTTCAGGTATGTTGCTTCTAGTGAAGTTTTCTACTATATCAGGATCATAGTTCGCACTACCTTCTACAGCCATACCGTAATCTCATATAACGGTCAATGGTGACGTAACACCTTCTTCTACCCTTACCATCTCACTGTCCCTAGCGTTGTCGATCGTCCTATCTACCGCTTCTAGATAACTGGGGTCAGTTAGATCGCCTTCACTCATGATGTATACATAAGAAGTGCTGATATCGAAATTGTCTCCTATATATCTTATATTTTGAGACTGAGAACTTCCCTCGGGAAGAAAATCTTCCATCTGGAAAGTAGTATCTATATTTATCAAGCCGTAAAAACCGGAGAAAGTGATCAAAATCACGACTAACAAAACCATCCACGGATGTCTATCCGAGGCATCAGTAGATTTGGAGAGCAACGAAGTTATAAATCCACTTTTTTTCCTGACTAAACCTCTAGAAGATACTTTTTTGTCATCATCTGTCCTATTATCTCTCCAATTCTCCACAAGCAGGATAACTGAAGGAAGAAAGGCCACCATCAAGATAAAACTCGAGGTTATCCCAACAGCAGCCAAAATACCGAATTGGGCCATGGCATCAAGATTGCTGAAAGTATTAGATAGGAATCCTATAGCCGTTGTAAGAGATGTCAACAAAAGTGCACCTCCAACTGTAGAGATAGCGATCTTAGTCGAGAGTGAATTCTTTTCACTTTTCTCCTTTTCCTCCCTATAACGCATGACCATATGTATACCATAGTCTATCACCAAGCCAGTTATCAATATGGGAACAGCTATGATCATAGGATTGAACTCATAGCCTAAAATAACACCAAAACCGAACGTCCAGATTATAGCAAAAAAAAGCGAAAGCAAGCTCAAAACTGTTTCAACCGCGGTCCGGTAAACGATGAATAAGACAATTACGACGAAAATGAAGGCTATCGGGAGTAAGGTGTTCATGCTTCTGTTTGAACTATCTTCTATCTCCTCGATCATGATCTGTTGAGCGAAGACTCTTGGTGTTGAACTACGACTGTTCTCTTCGCTGAGAGTGATTATCTCTCTCTGGGCCCGCCTTCTTATATCACGATCTAAAGAAGAATTCATCTGTATCAGAGAGATCGTACTTTTGGCTTGTATGCCACCGATATCGGTTTGTCTAGCATCAAAATCAGCGCTAACTGTTCTAATGATAGCGCTACCTAATTGATCTATAACTCCAGGTATGAATCTTGCTGAATTTATATTTGATCTCATCGACTCGAAAATCTGCTGATAGTGTTCTAAAAGAGTCTTGTTTTCTATGACAGTCCGCTCATATCCTTCCAAGGACTGAACGACCTCGAACTCACCCTCATCAGTGTAAAACTCGATCAAATCGGTGAGTGTTTGATTCGAACTCTCAAGATGACCTATCGTGCTTCCACTATCTTCATCTATATCATCCAGGTTATCCATCGCTCTATCTGTGCTGTTTTCTATCGGATAAGGATCATGATGGATAGTATCGATTACGGTCTTCTTTATCTCATCATCGGTCGTATTCTCCAACCTACTTTTTTTCTCTTCAAGGTCCAGTTCAAGAGAGGGGGTGTCGGTCTCGAAGTTAAGATCGATATCGAGATATGGAATATATTGTCCTATCTCGATGAAGTTAAGAAAACTGAGGACGTTATGCGTGTACAATTCATCAGGTATATTCTCATCAGTCAATATATTTATCGTATTATTCCTCATGCCGTCTAGAAGGCCTATGAAATATTCTCTCTCCGTCCCCAGCGTGGTATCTTCTTCCATATCACCTATGAGTTTTGTAACATTGGTGTCAATCTCTTGTATATCCGGTGGGTCAGCACTCAACGCTTCTGTAAGGTTTGCAAAATCAGTTCGATAGGACCTCAATGCACCCCATG
>CAYSPQ010000375.1:0-2522 GCA_964432965.1 uncultured Desulfohalobiaceae bacterium | reverse complement strand
TCCGTGGTGGGAACCTGGAGAGACGAGATCCAGATGGACCAGGAGGCGGTCAAGGCTTACATGGGCGGCGAGATCCCGCCCAATGGCGGAGCGCATGCCGGCCGCGACTGGGGCCCCTTCGACATCCAGAAGGAGGTCATTGATCTCTGCCCAACACAGTGCATGTGGATGGAGGGCAAGGAGCTCAAGATCAACAACAAGGAATGCAACCGCTGCATGCACTGCATCAATGTCATGCCCAGGGCCCTGTGTCCGGTCAAGGACAAGGGGGCGAGCATCCTGGTCGGGGCCAAGGCACCCATTCTGGACGGGGCCCAGATGTCCTCCATGCTGGTTCCCTTCATGAAGATCGAGGAGCCCTACGACGAGCTGAAGGAGGTTATCGAGAACATCTGGGACTGGTGGATGGAAGAGGCCAAGAACCGGGAGCGACTGGGCGAGCTGATGAAGAGGCAGGGCTTCCAGAAGCTCCTCGAGGTCACCGGCCTCAAGGCCGTAGCTCAGCAGGTGGAGGAGCCCAGGCACAATCCCTACATCTTCTGGTACGAGGAAGAGGTCCCCGGCGGCTGGCCTGTGAACAAGGGCGACCTGCAGGACTACAGAAAACGCCATCCGCGCTAAAAAGCTCAAGGAGGAGAAGATATGGCATTCGTTTCATCCGGATACGATCCAGAAAATCCGATGCAGGATCGGATACAGGATATAGGGAATCGCTACTACGGCGAGTTCCTGCCCCCGGTAATCAAGAACAATTTCGGCCAGTGGCTCTGGCACGAGATCCTGGAACCCGGTGTTTTGATGCACAAGGCGCAGAGCGGGGACGAGGTCTATACCGTGCGCTGCGGGACTCCGCGCATAGCCAGTGTGCAGTACATCCGGGAAATCTGCGACATTGCCGACAAGCACTGCGAGGGATACGTGCGCTGGACCACCCGCAACAACGTGGAGTTCATGGTGGACAGCAAGGACAAGGTGGAGCCCCTGAAGCAGGATCTGAAGAGCCGGGTCAACGAAAAGGGCTCGGCCAAGTTCCCCATAGGCGGTACCGGAGCGGGGCTGACCAACATTATCCACACCAAGGGCTGGATCCACTGCCATACCCCGGCTACGGACGCTTCCGGTCCGGTAAAGGCAGTGATGGACGATCTCTACGAGGAGTTCGGGCAAATGCGCTTTCCCGCTCAGCTTCGCATCTCCCTGGCCTGCTGCCTGAACATGTGCGGCGCGGTTCACTGCTCGGACATCGCCATGCTGGGCTATCATCGCAAGCCGCCCATTATCGACGACGAATGGATCGACTCCCTGTGCGAGCTGCCCCTGGCAGTGGCCGCCTGCCCCACTGCGGCGATCAAGCCCAAGAAGAAGGAGATCACCTCCGAGCGCACCGGAGAGAGCAAGGAAGTGCAGAGCGTGGAGGTCAACTGGGCCAAGTGCATGTACTGCGGAAACTGCTACACCATGTGCCCCTCCTTGCCTTTGATGGACTCGGAAGGGGACGGCTTGGTCATCATGGCCGGGGGCAAGGTGTCCAACCGCATCAGCAAGCCGGAATTCTCCAAGGTGGTGGTTGCCTTCGTGCCCAACGAGCCGCCCCGCTGGCCCACCCTGGTCAAGACGATCCGGCAGATCGTGGACGCCTACGCCAATAACGCCCGCAAGTATGAGCGCCTGGGCGACTGGGCCTCTCGCATCGGCTGGGAGCGCTTCTTCGAAAAGTGCGGTCTCGACTTCTCCCACCACCTTATTGACGACTTCCGCGACCCGGCCTACTATACTTGGAGGCAGACCACCAACTTCAAGTTCACCACCGATGCCAGCAGAGACTACGCCAGCTTGAAGCTGGAGTAAGGTAAAATCATAGAAATGCGGGAGCGCTGCTTAAAGTGCTCCCGCAATTCCGCCAAGGGGGTAGGATCATGTCGGAAGAGCTGAAACAAAAGATCGAGGAAGAGCTGAAGAAAAAATCCAAGAACAAGACCAAGTTCTACTTCAGTGATCTAGCCAAGATCACTGGAGATAAGCCCAGAGCTGCCAAGAAGTACATCAGCGAGATGATAAATGAGGGAAGGCTGGTATACTGGTCCAGCGGCAGCACTACCATGTACTCCCTGCCCGGTTACGGAAAGCAGGAGGAGGCCGAAGGCGAGAAAGATTAGACTCAAAAGATTGTGGCGAGTTGAACATACCCCGCATAGTTCTGGCCGGATTAAAAGGCGGATCCGGCAAGACCATCCTTTCCCTCGGCCTAGCCCGAGCTTACCGCGAGCTGAAATTCTCGGTTAAGCCCTACAAGAAGGGTCCGGATTATATCGACGCCGGCTGGCTCTCGCGCTCCGCCGGCCAGCCGACTACTAATCTGGATCCTTTTTTGATGTACGAATCGGACTTGCAAGCCCTTTTCTGGGAAAAATCCTGTGGAGCCGATCTTGCCCTGATTGAAGGAAATCGGGGGCTGTTCGACGGCAAGGACATCGACGGAAGCTGTTCTACCGCCTATCTGGCCGAAATCTTGGACGCTCCAG
>CAYSPQ010000374.1:0-2533 GCA_964432965.1 uncultured Desulfohalobiaceae bacterium | reverse complement strand
GTTCCGGACGAGCTAGCCTACGTAAGAGTTTGAACTTTTTGAAGCAACGCAGCAACTGGAAGATTTTCAACGCCCTGTTAAACCCGCTCATAGCGCATCTGATGGTCTACCTCCGCTTTCTCCAAACTTACAAACCTTCCCGAGAGGATTATGCGCACCAACATCATAGCCACCCTAGGTCCCAGTTCCTCGGACCGGGACACTCTGTCCACCATGATCTCCGAGCACGGAGTCCGCATATTCAGGCTGAACTTCTCCCATGCCAATGCGGCGCAATTCGAGTCCACCATCAGAATGGTGCGTGAGCTGGAAGGGGAAAAAGGGGTCACTTTGACTGTGCTCGGAGACCTGAGCGGGCCCAAGATCCGTATCGGAAAACTGGATCACGCCCCCCTGCAACTGTCCCCCGGAGACAGGGTCTACTTGGGTCTTCCCTCCTTTCGGGAAAGCTATACTGACCTGCCCTACCTTACTCTGGACATACCCGAAGTGCTCAAGGACATCGACAAAGGCGCGCCGGTAACCATTAGCGACGGAGTCCCGCGCTTTCTGGTGCAGGAGGTCCTACAGGACCACCGGGTTTTGCTTCTTCAATCCCAGGATAGCGGCATTGTCTCCTCCAGCAAGGGGATTACCTTCCCTGGAAAGACACTTTCCCTGCAGGCCTTCACCACCAAGGACAAGCAGGACCTGCACGAGGGACTGGAAATAGGAGTAGACGCCTTTGCCCAATCCTTCGTTCAAAACCGGGGGGATATAGAGTCCATACGCAAGGAGCTCAAGGAATGGCACCGCTACGTCCCCATTATAGCCAAGCTGGAGCGGGCCAGCAGCCTGGACAATCTGGATTCCATACTGGAACTCGCAGATGGTGTCATGGTGGCTCGAGGCGATCTGGGGCTGGAGTGCTCCCTCTCCGCCCTGCCAGTAATCCAGAAACGAATCATCCGGGCTTGCAGACGCCACCAAAAGCCGGCTGTAGTTGCCACCCAGATGCTCTTGTCCATGGTGCAAAACCCTCTTCCCACCAGGGCGGAAACCACGGACGTGGCCAATGCCATAATAGACGGGACCGACTGCGCCATGCTCTCGGAGGAAACCGCGGTAGGCAACTACCCTACAGAGGCCACGGCCATGATCCGAAGCATAGCCTTCCACGCGGAGAGCTATCTCCTGCAACAAATGGAGGGGCCTTTCCGACCGGAAAACGAAAAGGACACCGCGAATTACCTGGCTTATTCCGCCTGCCTAATCGCGGATCACGCCGAGGCCCGAGCCATAGCCTCCCATTCCACCTCGGGACACACGGCTTCGCTTCTGTCCAGCCGACGACCCGCCCAACCTGTATACGGCCTTACTCCCAAACAGGAAGTGATGCGCCTGCTCAATTTCTACTGGGGTGTGGTTCCGGTGAAGAGCGACACAAGCTATGCCAACCACCTGGACAGGGTGGAACACTTCGTGGAGACAAGCGGACTGTTCCAGGAGGGCGATCGCATCGTGCTCACCTCCGGGCAGCCCACTCCCGGGCAACAGGCCAGACACACCAACCAGATCAAGATCTACTACAAATAGGCAGGCGAATCCATCCGAGCTGTCAGGAAAATATTGCCAGAAACCAGGCGATGGCAACCAGGAGCAGAGCCGCTATGCCCACAGTCCTGTCCCCGCTGTGGGTCAGGGGAAATACGACTCCCAGGCCGCTGCCCAGAGCGACCCCGAAGACCACGCCGCATATAAAACCGAACACATGGGCTGCCACATCCACATTGCCCCCGCCGGTGCCCAGCATAGCCAGCAGCCCCAGCCCGGCAGCAACGGGAGCCATCTTTTCCAGAGTCCCGGAGAACTCAGAGCTTCGCTCCCTGGACCGAACCCCGGCCAGGGCACCCACCGCGGCAAAAACCGAGGTGGAAAATCCTATGGCGGTGTGGGAATAGTCCTGCACCAGGGTATTGATCCCGTTACCCGCCACCCCGGCCAAGAGGACAGCCCCCCATGCCAGCCCCACTCCCAGATTACGGGACAAAAGGATCATGAATATTCCGCCTGTGAACACGTTGCTGAACAGGTGCGCCAGATCGGCGTGTAGAGTGAGGCCGGTAACAAGACGCCAAAGCTCTCCCTGATGAACCAGCCAGGTATCCACGCTTCCCAGCTCCTTCCAGGGGATTTCGCTCAACCCCATCATTCCCTGCTCAGCTGTGGTTATGCGATAAAAGACCATCATGGCCAGCATGATCCAGAAGGTGGCCGCAGGGGCGCGATCATCCGCTTCCGTCTGCTCCAAATGTTCAGCAGGATCCACATTCTCCGCTTCATAGGCTTCTACCTCGGAAACTGCGCTGTCCAAGCGGGTGGAATCCACAAGTATCCTCCAGCGGTCCCCGTAGCGGTCCAGATCGTGCGGAATCCCCTTGGCCACAAGCACCAGGGACCAGTCCCACACCCTTTCCCGCGCTATCCGGCGGCTTTCGCGCAAACGCCGGGACATTTCGGGAACCAGATCCACTTCTTCCGACAGCGCCATCGG
>CAYSPQ010000373.1:0-2550 GCA_964432965.1 uncultured Desulfohalobiaceae bacterium | reverse complement strand
TGTTTCATTGCTTCTTCTACAGATATTGCTGATACACCTTCCATCGAAGGAAGTTTAGATACACGATTCGCTGAATCTTTAGCACCTTTTTTATAGCTCTGCTCTACATATCCATTCTGCCAATTTTCACCTTCTGCTGCTAATCTTCTTGCTTGTTCTAATATGTCATCATCTATTTTTTCTTCCATTACTTCTATAAATGATTCAATTCTCTCTGTCATTTGTGGCTGTGCTATTGGTTGATTTATAGTAATCACTTTTTCAGCTTTGTTAAAATCCATTCCAGGATCGCCCTTTATTCCTAATGCATCTTCCCTTTCAATGACTTTTCATATCCAACCTTTCAACTTTCTAAATCTCTTTCTTGCATCTCTTGCATATGACTGGCGTATTGTCTTAGTCCTTGTAGGATCCCTTCGCAACTTCTCATTTAATGATTGATGTTTACTATTACAATTGCAGCTTTTTACTACAGGCATGCAAATCAGGCCTTTCTATTAATGCTGTTCTGGAAAGTTTTGGTTGAATTGTTTCATAACTTCTTCATTACCTTCATCAACGGTATCTACTTCTGAAGTATCTGCAGGAAGCCCAATCTCATCTAACACAGCGTCAACATCAACTATCATATTTGAACCGCCTTCAGCTAATGCATTTGCAGCTTCCAATTTCAGCTTCATAATTTCAGCATGTTCTTTCTCAGATTTCTGAAATAAATCAGGCCAGATAATTTTATACCCATTAGGAGGCTCAACTAAAGCTCCATAATCTATAAATCTATCAATAAGTGGCTCTAATACCTGCTGCTGCGCAAAGTTATTTCTTCTCTCTTCTATCAAAGAAAGCCAAGCCCTTTCGTCTTGGTTAGCTGCCATCTGGCCAGACTCAGAACCAAGCAATAATCTTTTAGGTATTCCTGTCGCTGCAGATATTAATGACATTAATACGTCAAAAGGATTAGATGGGTTAGCTATGTTTCTTTCAAACATCTCGACATCTACACCTTCAGTTCTTACCAGCGATGTGAAATCATGAATAAATTCTTGAAGATTTTTCTGCAATTCTTCTGCATCTTCAGGAGCTAATTCATAATCATCTCTAACTTGAGCTTTTAAATCAGTTTTTGCGTTTTGGTAAAAGTTTTCAGGCGAAGCTCCTGCTAATTTTTGCAGTGAATCTAAAAGGTTGTAAACTCTCTTCAGTCTCGGCCTTCCATATACGTCATTCTCATCAAGGTCTTCTGCTATATGAATTACACGTGAATGATGCACTTTTACATTTTCAATATCTATATCATTGCTCTCATTTAGGTCAGCTCTCAGCTCTATTTTATATTTCTTAGGAAGGCCAAATCTTGGGCTTGTTGGATCTTCTTCCCAATCATCAATCTTCGTACTTCCTTGGCTGTATGGTGATAGGTACATAATATCTTCAGGGCCGTCTAACTGCCCCATCTCTGCGGATAGGCTTTTGCCATCATTTACACCTATTAATATTATCCCAAATTCACCTATGCCAGATATCCTATCAGCCCTATTAAGCTTATTATAAAGCCTTATTCTTCTATCTTTTTCTATTTCCTCCCACTGCTTCTCAAACTGCGTTTTATTATCACCTTCACGTATGCCTTCTACTCTTTCTTTTATTTTTGGAGGCTTTCGCCAAGTTTCATTAGGCTTTGCATCAACAATTCTTCCAGCAATATCCTGTCTATCATATTTGTCATAATAATTTTGGTAACGTAAGTCGCGTGTAAAGCCAAAAACTTCATACAAATCTCTTTCTCCATTAAATTGCTTTCCAGCCATAGAACTTAAAGCTGCTCTATCAAGTAATTGCGAGACAACATTCGTTGCTAGCATATTATTATCACTGTTTTGTGCGCTAGCTTTACTGCTGCCATCTTCGTTTATATTATACTTTGACAATATGCTATTTTCTTGTTTTCCATTATCATCTTTTGCCATAATTAGCACCTACCTATATGTGCCTATACTTCAAAACAAGGGCGTGTTTCTCATGCATTTGATAGTTAAGATGTATGTTACTATTGATATAATATCTAAATGCACAGGAAATACACTGAGGGCATAAGTATAACGAATATATTGCACGTTGCTATTACCAAACTCCTGCTCGCTTACTTTTGCCACTTAGCTCAGTAATTCCCCAAACTAAAGCATCTAATCTATCAGGACTATCACTATCACCTTGCTCCCAGCTTGTCATCTGCTTTTCTAATTCAGTAAAAGGCCTTGTGTGTATTACTTTATTTTGCTCATATAATGCTGCAATAGGTTCAGCTCTTACCTTCTTTCCTCTTGTAGCTTTTACACTTTTATAATTAACTACTGGGTCATGGTTTCTTATATTGCTCTCTATCAAATCGCCACCTTGGTTTGTTTCACCTACAATTGCTGATGCTTGATACTTGTTATATAAGCTTACTGCAATTTGTGCCCATTCGCCTGGGCTATATACTCCTGAAGCATCTTCTATCACATAATATTTATCTCCTCCAGCAGCTTTCTTTTTATTCACTTTGCCACA
>CAYSPQ010000372.1:0-2553 GCA_964432965.1 uncultured Desulfohalobiaceae bacterium | reverse complement strand
GGTGATAAAGGCTTTCTTTACAAGCCTTGTTGTGAGTCGTGTCAATCGGGGTTTGGGGACGTAGCCCCCAAAGAAGACACATGATAAAACCGCTCAATTGAGGTTGTAATTAAGGGATAGGATGGTTTGTGCTGATAAGAATAATAATTATTCATTGTGTCTTTTTTGGCAAGGAGGCCAACTCTGGTTATTTTGCAAACGTGTGTTGATAGCCCACGGAGAACACGGAACAGCACGGGAATCCTGGCAATAATCATATTAGTCACCCACGCCGCTTCCCAGGAAAAGATCCAGGGCGCAGAGCCAGAAAGTGTGGCCTGAAGGAATTTCCTGCAGGCGTAAGGCCACGGATTCCAGGTTGGCGCGCGCTGTTTGCCTGTGCTCTGAGCTTCCGGTCAGCTCGGCCATCAGGAGGTTGGCGTACGCCGCAACTGAGCTGCCCGAGGGCAGGGCCCCGTCGAAGTATGCCGTGAACCGGGTTAAGAAGGGTTCTCTGTCCAGCGGAGTGAAGTAGAGTCCGCCCCTCTGCGGATCCTGAAAGCGTTGGTTCATTGCCCCCAGGACCTGTTCCGCGTCGCGCAAGTATTCCTCCTTGCCGGTGCTGCGGTGTAATTCCAACAGGCCCCAGCCCAGGAAGGCGTAGTCGTCCAGGAATCCTTCGATACCGGAATCTCCATCCCGATAGCGGTGCAGAAGATTTCCGGGATCGGCAGCGGGACCGCTACGCAGAAAGCGCATAGCCCCCTCTGCGGCCCGGACAAGGTGGTCCTCACCGAGCACGCTTCCGGCCCGGGCCAGGGCGCTGATCATCAGCCCGTTCCAGTCTGTGAGTATCTTGTCGTCCAGGCTGGGCCTGGGTCGCTTTTCCCGCTGCGAGTATAGGGTGCTTCGGATATTCTCCACCCGGCTAAGGAGATCCTCCGTGTCCTGTCCCAGCTCACTCGCGGCCTCGGCCCATCCCTTCTCGGCGTGCAGCACATTGGCACCGGTTCTTTTGCCGGT
Organism: uncultured Desulfohalobiaceae bacterium; assembly: GCA_964432965.1. Classification (GTDB taxonomy): domain Bacteria; phylum Desulfobacterota; class Desulfovibrionia; order Desulfovibrionales; family Desulfothermaceae; genus JAIPDU01. The sequence continues at coordinate 1,551 of CAYSPQ010000372.1, read as the reverse complement.
CGCCTCCTCCTGGAAGTTTCCCTCCGGGGTGAGCCCGTACACCGAGCGCACAAGATCCAGATCCGAGTCCGAGAGGATCCTCTCCAGCTCGGAGAGCTCCCATACGTAGAACTTGCCCTCTTCGCCCTCGCTGTCCGCGTCCTCTCCGCAGAAGAACCCACCCTCCTCGGAGGTCAGGTCGCGCAGGACGTAGCGGGCCACTTCACGGGCGGTGTCGGCGTATTCCGGTTTGCCGGTGGTCGCAAAGGCCTCGGTGTAGGCGTGCAGGTGCGTGGCCTGGTCGTAGAGCATCTTTTCGAAGTGCGGCAGCCGCCACTGGGGATCCGTGGAGTAGCGGTGAAAGCCGTAGCCCAGATGGTCAAACATCCCGCTCCGCCGCATGGCGCGCAAGGTGGCCTCCGCCATGTTCAGGGCCTCACTGGTTCCGGTGCGGGCGTGGTAGCGAAGCAGGAAAAGGAGCTGATGGGGGCAGGGGAACTTGGGCGCGGAACCGAATCCGGCGTTGGTCGCGTCGAACTGCTCTTGAAGACGGGATAATCCGTTATGAAGCGTCTCCTCCCCGGGCAGGGCCGCGGGTTTGAGGTCCTGGATGTCGCGAAGGTGGCTGGTCACGCTGTCCGCGCTCTTCTCGATCTCGCTTCGTTGCGTGTCGCTCCACATATCCCGGACCTTGGCCAGAAGGTCCAGTAGGCCGATCTGGCCGAATCTGCCCTGCTTGGGGATGTAGGTGGCCGCGAAGAAGGGCTTGCCATCAGGAGTAAGGATTAGGGTCAGGGGCCAGCCTCCGCGGCCGGAAATGAGCTGGCAGGCCAGCATGCAGACGTGATCGATGTCCGGGCGCTCCTCCCGGTCCACTTTGACCGGCAGGAAATGGGAGTTGAGAAGCTCGGCCACCTCCCGGTCCTCGAAGGATTCGTGGGCCATGACGTGGCACCCGAGGAAGGTGGCGTACCCGATGGAGAGAAAGATGGGCCTGTCCTTATCCTGGCTCAGACGAAGCGCCTCCTCATCCCAGGGATGCCAGTCCACCGGGTTTTCCGCGTGTTGAAGAAGATAGGGGCTGTGGGTATGGGCCAGTCTATTCATAAATGTCTTCCATACTGCCGGCAGGCGGTCAGTTTTTGCTATATTCAGGTCCTGATCACGTGGCAAAAAAATGCATTTGTAATATACATCATCTTGCTATTTATAGGGTGTATGTATGGGATCAAAATATCCCCTCCGTATTGCATTTTTTACACGATCTCAGCCGCTGGGCCCGGGCGACCTGTTTGGACAGAAGGGAAAAGTTCTTGAGGTGGTTCCAAGTTCGAACGGAAGTAAGTAGTCAGTAGCCTGCAATCTATAACGGTCAATTGCACCTCCCCATTATCGTTTCCCGCAAGCCGGGCTCTGAGAATGCAAGTTTGCTTTACCTCCAGTTTGTTCCTGCCTCCCAGATGCGCCTGCAAAAAGTCTTTTTTGCAGGCGCAGATGACAGAAGACAGAGGACGGATGACCTCAGTGAAACAAAGACAAGGTTTCACCCCGGTGTATTGGAAGAAAATACAC
>CAYSPQ010000371.1:0-2554 GCA_964432965.1 uncultured Desulfohalobiaceae bacterium | reverse complement strand
AGGTGGCCCAGAGGACCATGCACGAGGTGAGACACAGGGTGAGCATGCCCTAACAGGCTGTTGAAAAAATCCTTCTTTGGAGGCAGTTTTAAAGTGTTAAGTTTTAAGTAAAATCAAAGGGTTATTTGTCTAAATTCATTGGGCAAGACACTAGCCCCTCACTTCCGATATCTCGTTTTCCTCTCCTACCAGAACCACCTTGGGGACGTGGCCCGGGATTTCCTGTCGACTCAGCCAGGCATAGGCGGCTAAAATCACCCTTTCTCCAGGGTCACCCTTCCAGGCTGCAGCTCCATTGAGTCCGATCTCGCCCTTCTTTCCCTCGATGATGTAGGTGGTCAGCCTGTTGCCGTTGTCGATATTGTAGATATCCACTCTCTCGTTGGGCAAAAGCCCTGAAGCCTCCAAAAGCTTGGGGCATACTGCCACACTACCGGTGTACTCCATGTTGGACTCGGTAATTCTCGCGCCGTGGATCTTGGCCTGCAAAAAGCATCGCATATCCTTGTCACTCTCCCAAAAGCATGTTGTCGATCAGCCTTGCCCTGCCCAAGTATACGGCCACCGCCAGAAGGGCGTTATCCGTTGCTGTATCGACGGGATGCATTTCCTGGGCATCCACTACCTCGATATAATCGATTTGTCCAGAGGGAAGGTGCTGCTGATAAAAATTTTTCAGCCATTCCCGAATTTGCCGGGCATCCGTCTCTCCCTGCTCCACCAGGGACTTGGCCTTTCTCAAACCGGCGTAGATCATTGCCGCCTGTCGCCTATGCTCTGGCTCGAGATAAGCATTGCGCGAACTCAAGGCAAGCCCGTCCTCCTCGCGCACTATGGGGCGGCCAACTATCTGCACCGGCATGTTCAAATCCCTGCTCATGCGAGTAATCACTGCCAGCTGCTGCCAGTCCTTGCGGCCGAAGACCGCCAGATGCGGCATAACGATTTGGAAGAGCTTGGTCACCACGGTGCACACGCCCTGGAAATGCGTGGGCCTGCTGCGTCCGCACAGGTACTGGGACAAGCCGGGAACCTGAATCCAGGTTGCGTGATTATCCGCATACATGCGCCAGGCTTGAGGTGAGAAGACAATATCCGCTCCCTGCTCCCGCGCCTGAGAGATATCCCTATCCCAGTCCCGGGGATAATCCTCGTAGTCCTCCCCGGGACCGAACTGGGTCGGATTGACGAAAATGCTTACCACGGTCCGATCACTGTTGCGCCTGGCCCAGCGTATCAAGCTGAGGTGTCCCTCGTGGAAGTAGCCCATGGTGGGCACAAGCGCAACCCGCTCGCCGCGGCAGCGCATATCCAGACCCATGGCCTGCATCTCTTCCGGATCCTGGATGATCTGCATAAAGACACCTTTGGCAGTCTCTTTTGTAAAATCGATCCCCTAACAAGAAGCGTCTGCAAAAAAGACTTTTTGCAGGCGCATCGGGGCAGGCAGAAAAATCAATGAGTTAGAGCATCTTAACCCGAAGTTACTCCTTTTTTACGATAATATTCAATAACGATGATTCACGCTGGACAGGTAACTAGCCCTTCAATAGTAAACCCTTTCCAGGCAAAGACCCTTGGCCGGAGCTGTGGACGGAGCGCGGCTCCTGTCCCCGGAGGCAAGGATCTCGCTCAACTCTGTGCCTGTCAATCGATGCCTTCCGGCTTCCACTAGACAGCTGGCCATGATACGGGCCATCTGCTTCAGGAAGCCGTCTGCGCTGAAGAGGCAAACCAACTCCTCCGGCCGGGCGGTAGGAAAGAATCGAATCTCTCTTACGGTTCTAACCGTGTGGGCCAGTGGAGTTCCCACGTTTTGCATGGCAGCGAAGTCCTGCCTGCCCAGAAAGGCTCGGGAGACGCGACGCATGGCTTCCTCGTCCAAGGGACCCGTGCGCCAGACAAAGGGCCTGTGCTGGGGAAGGACATACTCGCTCTCCGTCCACAGGGTGTAGCTGTACACCTTTTCCTTGGCTCCGTGTCTGGCGTGGAAGGAGTCGTTTACCCACCAGGCGGAGGACACACATACATCCTGCGGGAGCAGGGAGTTCAGGGCCCTTCTCCAGGGCACATCCGCCTTTCTCCGTGGAACATCGCAATGCGCCACCTGTCCCAGGGCGTGCGCCCCGGCATCCGTTCTTCCCGAGCCGTGGACCCTGATCCGCTGGTTGCAGATGGTGGACAACCCCTCTTCCAGACTGCCCTGCACGGTTCGAAGCTCCGGCTGGATCTGCCATCCGGCGAAATGGGTTCCGTCGTAGGCAAGCTTCAGGGCCAAGCGAGGCATAACTTAGCAGAAAACACAAGGTTTTTCACCCAAATTGAGTGGTTTTATCACTCAGTTTGGGTTTCAATAAACTATCGGCGTATACTCCCTTGCCTCCAAAAGGCAGCCGAGTTCCTTGCTTATCTCATCTTAGCCAGTCTGTCCATACAGATGTCGATTTGACTTTGCCCTCCGGCTACTGCAATTATACTTACTCAAAAAGCGCCGGTTAAGTAATCCTTCACGGGGTATTTTGAACCCTATTTACCGAAGGTTCTGTTGATTTTT
>CAYSPQ010000370.1:0-2557 GCA_964432965.1 uncultured Desulfohalobiaceae bacterium | reverse complement strand
GGCCGTCGCAACGGGTGCGCAGATCGCGCTCGATCGCGTCGAGTAGGATCCGTAGACCGCTTAGGCTGCCGCAGTATTCTGAGCGTCCTCGTTCAGGCTCATATCGCGTTGGAAGAGCCTGGGGCTTGACCGGAATTATTGGCCTAGGATAACTTTTGTTAGCGTATTTGACAATCCCGTCCTGGTCGCCCAATTTGAGGTCGAACAATGCTCCCCTGGTCTACATCCCCGAATCTGGTACGCCGTCCCGCATTATCGAGCACCGCGATGTCCTGTCGTTCCGTCCTTACCCTGGTGCTGATCGGGCTGCTGATTGTCCCAAGTGTCGCACTCGCCGTGTCAGAGAACGATAGCTACTGGACATTCAATTTCAACCTCGGTCTGTCAGACCATCTGAACGAAGACGAGAAGGTCACCATCACCCACGGCGATGACTCCTACGAGTTCAGGAGTGACTACGAGTCAAAGTCGCTGACTACCCCGGAATATTACGCGCTGCGCTTCGGGCGCTGGAAAGATGGGCGGGCGTGGGAGTTCGAACTGATCCACGACAAGGTGTACTTGGAAAAGAACCTTCCCGATGAAATCGACGAGTTCCATCTAAGCGACGGCTATAATCACATCCTCATCAATCACGCTTGGGCCCTGGATTCGTTTATTGTCCGTTTGGGAGCCGGGACCGTCGTCAGCCACCCGGATATTACGATTGAAGGCGAACAGTACCGGGAGCGCGGCAGCGGTTACATCCCGCGGTTCTGGCAGGACGGCTACGTCTGGAACGGCTACTCACTTCATGCCGCCGTGGAGCATCGGCACTATTTCGGCGCCGATGATCGCTGGTTTCTGACTTCGGAGGCGAAGTACACCTACGCCCGGCATCGCTCCGATATTGAGGATGTCTCGGTGCGGATAGATGCTCAGACCATCCACCTAAACGTTGGCTTGGGCATGCGTATCTGACTACTTTCAGGGCTGAGCCCAGTAGGTCCATCGGAACGGCTCAGCGTGGCCGAGTTATAGTCAATTCTGGTGTACGGGATGGTGGAAGGATGGCGTATCCTGTTGACTGATCACGACCAAGATCACAATCAACATAAGTGGATACGCCATGACCCATTCTACCCTTCGAGCGCTTTCACAACCAGAACCTGAAGTCACCGATCCGCTGCATGAGCTACTCCGGCAGGGTGCCCGCGACCTCATCGCCAAGGCGGTAGAGGCCGAACTGGCGACGTTCCTGGAGCAGTATGCGGACAAGACCCTGGAGGACGGCCGGAAAGCAGTCGTGCGCAACGGCTACCTGCCGGAGCGCACCATCCAGACCGGGGTCGGTGATGTCACCGTCAAGATCCCGAAGGTGCGGGACCGTAGCGGCGGCAAAGCCTGCTTCAACAGCAGCCTGCTGCCGCCCTATCTGAAGCGGGCGCGCAGCGTGGAGGAGCTCATTCCCTGGCTTTACCTCAAGGGGATCTCCACCGGCGACTACCAGGAGGCGCTGGTCGCTCTGCTGGGTGATCAGGCCAAGGGGCTGTCAGCCAACACGGTCTCCCGGCTGAAGGCGCAGTGGCTCAAAGAGCACAAGGCCTGGCGGCAACGGGGCCTCGAAGACCGGCGCTACGTCTACTGGTGGGCCGACGGTGTCTATAGCAACGTGCGCATGGATGACCGCCTCTGCCTCCTGGTGATCATCGGGGTCACCGAGCATGGCCACAAGGAGCTGGTGGCTGTTGAAGATGGCCACCGTGAGTCCGAAGCCAGCTGGAGCGAGCTGCTCACCGGCCTGCGGCAGCGTGGCCTGGAGGTCGCCCCCAAGCTGGCGATCGGCGACGGGGCCATGGGCTTCTGGAAAGCGCTGAGCCAGATCTACCATGAGACGGAGCACCAGCGGTGCTGGGTCCACAAGACCGCCAACGTACTGAATAAACTGCCCAAATCGGTGCAGCCCAAGGTCAAGGCCGACCTGCATGATATCTGGATGGCCGAGACCCATGAGGAGGCCGAAAAGGCCTTTGAGCGCACCTTGAAGCGCTATAGCGCCAAGTACCCCAAGGCGATGGAGTGCCTGGAAAAAGATCGGGACGAGCTGCTGACCTTCTACGAATATCCAACAGAGCATTGGGTGCACATTCGCACCACCAACCCGATCGAATCAGCCTTCGCCACGGTCCGCCTCCGGACCAAGCGCAGCCGTAATTGCGGCTCGCGGGACACGACCCTGGCGATGATATACAAACTGCTCCAGAGCGCCCAGAAACGCTGGAAGCGAATCAAGGGGCTCAACAAGCTGGAGCTGGTCGTCAACAACGTCCAGTTTCGCGATGGAGAGCAGGTAACCGATCAGTCAGAAAGGAGCGCGGCCTGACCGCCATCCACCAGATTTGACAATAACTCGCGTGGCCCCACCGACTTCCCGTCGCGTTTCGCACCAAGAGTTGTTGCGTGTAGTGAGGCACTCGGTCATCCCGACGGCCAGTGTCGCGCCCGCGCGACGGTTAGCGGTTAAAAGCTTCTTGTCAGCTGGAGCCCCATGGCATCGTCGCCGAAGGAGGTAGGCAAG
>CAYSPQ010000369.1:0-2587 GCA_964432965.1 uncultured Desulfohalobiaceae bacterium | reverse complement strand
AAGCATTTTCACGGCCGGGTTTCCCCCACGTGCCGAGCGAAGAAAAATCAACAGATCCTTCGGTAAATAGGGTTCAAAATACCCCGTGAAGAATTACTCGTTACTCCTGTTCCAGCTCCTGCAGGCGCTGTCTCAGGAAGGATTCCAAGTCTTCGGACAGTCCGGATGCGCCAAGGGCGCGCTCGTAGGCCCGCCGAGCCCGCTGCGGCCTGTCATGGCCCTCCAGGGAGAGGCCCAGACCCATCCACCATCTTCCCTGCTCCGGCTTCTGTTGAGCCAGGGAGCTGTAGGTGCGGGCTGCTGACTCGTATTGCCCGGACTTTCGCTGGGCATAAGCGAGAAGGGCGTAATATCCTGTGCTTTCCTCCACGGCAGGGGCGCTTTCCATCTGCAGGGCCTGCAGTGCCGAATGATATTCCTGTCTGGACAGGAGTATCCTGGCATACTTGGTGCGCATTTGCACCATTTGCGGGTCCCTGCGGATTCCCTCCCGCAGCAAGGAGGCGGCCTCCTGCTCGGAGTTGTGCTGCAGCATTATTCTGGCGAGCAGGAGCCTAGCCCCGCTGTGCCCGGGGTTGCGCCTCAGGGTGTCCTGCAGCAGGCTTGCGGCTCTCTCGATGTTACCCTCTTGCCGAAGCTTTCGCGCCCGGGAAAGGGCATCCTCCGCTTCGGGCGGGGACGGAGTTTGCTTCATTTCCCGGCTGTCCGCCACTTGCAAAGTCTCTTCCTCGGATCCTCTTCTCTCCTGCCGCTCCTTTGGCTCTCGGGATGCGGAAGCAGGCTCGTCCGTGTCCGTCAAATCCTGTTCTTCTGTCCCGGTAGCCTGGTCGGCTCTTTCCTCTTCCCTCGCAGTTGGTTCATCCTGCTGCGCCGTTTCCAAGCCAAGGGCGCAGACCACCCTGGGCCCGAAGGTCTCGGATTCGGGCAGGGTGAAGACTTGGTGCTCCTGCAGTCGCGGAGATTCTAATTGCACTTGAAGTGGATCCCGTGCGGAGCGCAGGGATATTTCCGCTTCCGCTGGCTGGTCGTTCTCCAGCCATCCGTCACCTTGGGGAAGCTTTGCCCCGGGAAAGGTGAGGCGCAGGATGCCCTCCCCGGCGGAGGCGATGTCGTACTCCGGCTTGTGGTCGAACTCGAAGCCTAGGCGCAGGCGCGAACCCTCCAACTCAGAGGACAGGTGCAGAAGACGGGCCTTGTTTTCCGAAAGATCGGTTTCTTCGGAGCCGTTGCCCAGCTCTGGGGCTTGCCCGGAGCCCTGCCGGGAAAGAAAGGCGCTGAGATGCTGCAGGGAGGCATTGTCCGCAACCGCCGAAGCCCGGGGGTCTTGCCTTTCCGCTTGCCCCGGAGGCTCTGAAGAGGGCTGGGAGAGCTGATGAAATGCGCCGTATCCGGCCAGGAGCAGGCTGGTCAGGAGCAGGAATCCGCCCAGAAGGAAAGCGGAGGGGGAAACGCGTCTCTGGCTGCCTTCAGTCCGCTCCGATTCCGTCCTTCCGGGGAAGCTGGGGTTTTCCTCCCGAGCTTGCAGTTTTTGCAGGGACTTGTATATCAAGCTCATAGGGTGGAAAGCCTCAGTTGCCGCGCCATTGCCTGCCAAAGTCCTCGGAGCGCAGATCCTGGGCCGAAGGCATGTGTTCCGCCTCCTCCCGGCCATAGCCTATAACCTGGGGGCGAAGCAGGATGACCAATTCGCTTTTGACCTCGGTTTCCAGCTCATGCCGGAAGAGACGTCCCAGTCCGGGTAGCTGGCTCAAAAAGGGCACGGAGGAGGTCTCCTCCACTACTTCGCTTTTCATCAGGCCGCCTATGACCACAACCTGGCCGTCCTCGGCCTTGACTATGGTATCGGATTCCCTGATCTCGCTCTGGGCCATGGGCAGGGTGACCCGGTCACCGGCCAGGGTGACCCTTTTCTCCTCTTCGGTGATTTCGCTCACGGAAGGATGGATATGCATGGTGACCATGTCCCGCGAGTCGATATAGGGGGTAACGTCCAGGGCGATGCCGGAAAAGAAGGGATCCAGGTCCACGTCGCTGACCCGCGTCCTGTCCCTGTCCACCACATCTACCGTCTCCGTGGAGACATCGGTGACGAAGTACTGGTCCGTACCCACCTTGATGATCGCCTTCTGGTTGCTCATGGTGGCCACGCGGGGGCTGCTCAGGACATCGACGTCGCCCTGCTGCTGCAGGACTTCGATGAAGGCGGTGAAATCCCCGTACTCAATGGCGGCGGAGAACATTCCCCCGATGGCTTCCGCAGTGGCGCCCAAGCCCAGGTCAATATCCCCGGGAGTCAAATCGATTTCTTCTCCCCGGATCGGGGTCTCATCCGTGGGCCGCATCCCCCCGGCCTGACTGATGACTCCCTCTCCCTCACTTCCGGAGAATACTGCGGACCAGTTGATTCCGGTCTGATATCCCTCGTCCAGCCGTACTTCCATGATCTTTGCTTCCAGCACCACCTGGCGCTGGATGCGCTCCTGCATGTCCTGCAAGTAGCGCCTCACTTCCTCCATCTGCCGCGGAAGGGCCCTTACCACCACCATGCCGGCGTGGGGCTGCAGTATAACCTCCCCTTCCTCTCCAG
>CAYSPQ010000368.1:0-2598 GCA_964432965.1 uncultured Desulfohalobiaceae bacterium | reverse complement strand
GACCTTTATTCTGGTATAGAACAAGTACTAAATGAAAATATTTCTCCGAGAATTTTATATAGAGAAGAGGGAGGAATGGAGGTTATACCTTTTAATTTTGAAACAAAGGAAGGATCAGATTTTGAGCTATTCGATTCATTTAACGAAGCTTTGGATGAATTTTATCATCAATTGGAAAGTCGGCAGGTTGATAAAAAAGATTCAGAGGAGGATACTGAAAATATAGAGTCTTTGAAAAATAGATTGAGTAATCAAAAAGAAAATTTAAAGAAACTCAGAAAAGATTCAGAGAAACTTAAAGAAAAAGCCGATTTAATTTCTCAAAAACATCAGGAAGTTGATCTTTTAATTAATAAAGTTAACAGGATCAGAGAAAGTGAGGGATGGGAGAAAGTTGAAAATCTTGCTGAAAAAGAAAATGAGGAGTTATCAGATTCTCAAATGAAGATAGTTGAGGTAGACCGTAATAACGGTATTTTGAAGATAAATGAATCGGATGAAATAATAGCTTTGGACATTAGGAAGAATAGTTTTGATAATGCTTCCGATTTCTATGAAAAAAGCAAAAAGAAAAAGAAAAAGATTGAAGGTGCGAATGAGGCTATAAAGGAAACGAAAAAGGAAATAGATGAACTAAGAAAAGAGACGACAGAGAAGACACGTGACAAAATAACTGAGAAAATAAGAGAGAAAAATTGGTTTGAAAAATTTAAGTGGTTTTTCACATCTCAAAATATTCTAACTATTGCTGGTAAGGATAGAAAAACTAATCAAGAAATTGTTAACAAGCACATGGAAAATCGAGATAAATATTTCCATGCGGATTTAAAAGGAGCTCCCCATGTAGTTTTGAAATCAGAAGGAAAAGAAATCTCTGATAAAACCATTAAGGAGGCTGCTATTTTTTCCGCAATCCACTCTAAAGCTTGGAAAAAAGGACTTGCGAATGTCGACGTTTATCATGTAGATCCGGATCAGGTAAGTGAAGAAGCCCCATCAGGCGAATACGTACCAAGTGGAGGATTTGTCATAAAAGGTGAAAGAAAATTCTTAAAAGTCCCCTTGGAAGCCGGTGTAGGGTTCGTAGATTATGAGGGAGAAAAAATACCTATGTGCGGACCTATATCTTCAGTTAAACATCATTCAGATATTTCAGTGAAAATAAAACCAGGCCAGACTAAAAAAAGTGATTTAGTTAAAAAAATAAAGAAAAAATTAGAGGATAGGTCAAAAATTGAGGTTGATCTAGACTATTTAATGGGAATTCTACCACCTGGACCCGGGATGGTTTTGGAATAAATAAAGAAAAAAGGGAGAATTATCTTCCGTAAACTCCGGTAATTGATGTTTTCTCTAATACTTTGTCATCAATATTGTTCAGCAAATCTTTTTTCAAAATACCTGAATTTAGTTCTACCTCTTCTTTCAAAGCATAGACTTTGAAATGATATTCATGGCTTGGACCGCTGGGTGGGCAGGGTCCTCTATAACCTATCTCTCCGAAATCATTTTTGCCCTGGCTTGCATTTTCTAAATCAGATACCTTCTCAACTGTTGCAATCCCTTCAGGGAGTTCTGTTATCTCTTTGGGTATATTCCATATTATCCAGTGGTCGAAAGTTCCTCCGGGTGCATCCGGATCGTCCATTACTATTGCTAGTGTTTTTGTTTTTTCTGGCACATCTTCTATTTTTAGTGGAGGGGAAATATCGGAGCCATCACAGGTGTATTTTTCAGGTATTTTCTCCCCATCTTCAAATTTTTCTGATGAAATTTTCATTTTTTCACATCCAATTAAATGAGTGTTTTGATATTTGTTAATTTTACCGTTCAAGGTCTTTTTTCAAAAAATATTGGCAAAATGCAGGTTTTTTTAGGTAATTTTAAATTTTCTTAATTAAAACAAATAATGGTGGATGATGGGAAGAGAAAGAGATGAAGGGGGACTTCCGAGAAGAACTAAACTTAAGGAACTTGCAGAGCAGGCTAAAGAGGAGAAGAGTGGACACAAAGATCCTAATTATTACATGGCAATTACCTTTCTCATTATAGCTTTAATTGCTAACTTAATTTTATTTCTACATTATGCAGGATTAATTTAGAAAATTTTTGAAGAGAATAAGACAATTTTAACCATTGGTCCAATTTTTTCTAATCTCTTTCCATTCTTTAGAAATTTCTTTATGGGTGTAAGATTTCCCATCTTCTTTGGCATAGTCGCCCACCTTATGATTTTCTCCAAGTAGATGGTACTTGTAGGTGGTTAACCCTTCTAAACCAACTGGTCCTCTTGCATGGATTTTACCGGTACTTATACCGACTTCAGCACCTAAACCGTATCTATAACCATCACTAAATCGGGTAGATGCATTTGCCATCACACTAGAAGAATCAACAGATTCCAGGAACTTTAAGGTTCTTTCTTTATTTTCAGATATAATGGAATCAGTATGTTTCGATCCATGCTTATTAATGTGGTTAATCGCTTCCTCTAGATTCTCAATTGTTTTAATAGAAATTATTAAGTCTGTATATTCTTTGTTCCATTCTTCATCAGAAGCTTTTTTCAAATCGAATTCTTTGGCCATCGAGAGTGTT
>CAYSPQ010000367.1:0-2604 GCA_964432965.1 uncultured Desulfohalobiaceae bacterium | reverse complement strand
ACCTCGTCTATCAGAATGGTCTCACCCTTGTATATCCCGAATTCGAACTTGGTGTCCGCAATGATAATACCGGCTGTCTCCGCAGCTTGATCCCCCCTTTGGTAGAGCTGGAGGGAATAGTCCTTTATTTCTTCCAGCGCCTGTTCGCCCAAGGTTTCCTTGGCCTGCTCCAGGGTGATGTTTTCATCCTTGCCCCCCGCTTCGGCCTTGGTGGAGGGAGTGAATATGGGGAAAGGCAGTGGGTCCGATTCCCTGAGGCCCTCGGGCAGGTCAATGCCGCATACCTGGCAGTTGTTCTGATAGTCGCGCCAGCCCGATCCGCTGATATAGCCCCGGACAATGCACTCCACAGGCAATGGATTGGCTTTGCGCACCAGGACGGAGCGACCCTGCAGGGAGTCCGCATAGGGCTGCAGACCGGAGGGAAAGTGCCTGACCTCTGTCTCCAGAAGGTGATTGTTCACTATATCCCGGAATTTCTCCATCCAGAAGACGGTCAGTTGATTTAGAACCATTCCCTTGTAGGGAATGGGATCGGGCAGGACGATGTCGAAAGCGGACATCCTGTCCGTGGTTACGATCAACAGCTTGTCCGGCTCGATTTCGTAGATGTCCCTGACCTTTCCCTGGGAGACAAGCGGATATCCGGAAATTTCCGTTTTGTCCACAATAGCCATCCTCGGCTCCTTGTTTTCTGGTTTATTGCACAAAGTGTACTTACTTGCCTGTTGTCGAAAAAGGATATGTCCCGACTGGTATCGCTCGTGCCAGTTTGTCTGGCCTAGGAGATTGCAACTGTTTGAGCTTCTGGGTCTCAAGTTATTTGATCCAAGAATGGGCTGCCTTCCGGCTAAGCTTAGTTAATAATCTCGGGCTGTAGGGCCTGTTTCCTGCCTGATTGTCCGGCAAAAGCGCGCAGGGACAAGTTTTTCCAGCCAGCGCCTGCCGGATGGATGATGCAAGGCCCAGATGTTGTGAGCGGCTCAGTCCTTGCTGTTTGCCCTGTCTTTTCCCTCCGAGCGCAGTAGGGCGCTTCTGGCGTGGGCTTCCAGTCCTTCCAGCCTGGCCAGACGGCTGATGCTGTCCGCATTCCTTTGGATATAATCAGGGGTGGCGGAAACCAGATTGGTCCTTTTGCAGAAGCTGTCCACGCCGAGCCCGGAGGCGAATCTAGCTGTTCCCACCGTGGGCAGAACATGGTTGGGGCCGGCGAAGTAGTCCCCGAGGGGCTCAGGGGTAGCGCTGCCCAGAAAGAGAGTTCCGGCATTGCGCACGCTGTCTATCCAGTCCCAGGGGGATTGAAGGCAGAGCTGTAAATGTTCCGGTGCGATGCGATTGATCAGGGATATTCCAGACTCCACATCCGGCACCAAAACCAGGCCTCCCCAGCGGCTGAGGGAATTTTTGGCCGTCTGGGCCCGAGGCAGGTTTTCCAGTTGGCGCTTGAGCTCGATTTCCACTCTTTGCAATAGCTCGGGGTTGGGGCTGAAAAGCATGGCGCAGGAATCCTCGTCGTGCTCCGCCTGGGAAAGGAGGTCGGAGGCCAGGAAGGCCGGATCCGCAGTAGTATCTGCCAAAATCAGGATCTCGCTGGGGCCGGCAAGCATGTCGATGCCAACCCGGCCGTACAGGAGCTTTTTGGCCAAGGTGACGAATACGTTCCCGGGTCCGGAAATCATGTCCACCTGGGGCACGGTTTCCGTGCCCAGGGCCAGAGCGGCGACTGCCCAGGCGCTGCCCACGGCGTATATTTCCCTGATTCCAAGGAGGTCCGCGCTTGCCAGGGTGTAGGGATTCAGTTCCCCGTCGCTTCCCGGGGGAGAAGTGAGGCAGATACGGTTTACCCCGGCTATCTGAGCCGGGATAACATTCATCAACAGACTGGATATTAGCGGTGTGTCCCCGGAGCGGCCTCCAGGAATGTACATGCCCGCGCTGTCCAACGGCCTGTGGAGCTGGCCGGTGATAAGCCCCTGGTTGGGGGAGACGAACCATGAGGTGCGCTTCTGGTGCGAGTGAAAGGAGTGAATGTTGTGGATCGCTTCCTCTATAAGCGCCTTGTCCTCGGGATCGATCCTATCCCTGGCCCCTTGAATCCGGTCGATAGGGACACCTATCATTTCCCGGGTGAAATCGGGGCAATCGAATTGCCTGGAATAATCCACCAGGGCGCTGTCTCCATCCTTTTCCACCCGATCCACTATTTGGCTGACCTTGTCCTGCAGAGATGGATCGATCCATCCGCGCTGGCTCAGCCATTGGATTAGCTCCTCTTCCTTTTGCCGGGAAAAGCACTGTAAATTGCGAATTGTCATAATACAATCCTCGGGATGCATCCTGGCAGAGAGCCAGCTTTGAAATTCGGACTGATCGGGTCTAGGAAGCGTTTTACTCATGCCCGCAAGCTTGGACAAGGAATCCGGCCGAAAGACGCAAAGATATTAACCCCCATTTTGTCGGCTTGTCAAAAGGACTCGAAAGGGCGGAAAAGAAATTTGTTCCAGGGGCAGATCTTCCTTGACATATCCTTTTCAATTTGTCAGAAGGACAGTTTCGGCGGCGGGTCGAGATTGTAAGAAGGAGCCTACGGGTCCTTGACATTAA
>CAYSPQ010000366.1:0-2605 GCA_964432965.1 uncultured Desulfohalobiaceae bacterium | reverse complement strand
TGCTCGGCCTGTCTTCCATTGCGGTAAACACATCCAGCTCTGCGGCAGTAAGGATAGCACGGCTGTTCCAGAATTGCCTGACTTCTTTCAGGACATCCTTTTCCTGCATTCTGATCTCCATTTTTTTTGCTGGGAATGGAGAAGGCCTGTCCCTTCAGTAACCAGGCCTTCTCCAGGCAGGGCATTAGTGGAAGGTGAAGCGATTTTCCAGATCCTGCAGCTTGTGCACGATCCCTCCGTATTCCAGCTCCGATTGGGGGAGCATGGCATTGCCGAAAAATCCCTGCCTCCTGAGCTCGGTCGCCTTATTGGAGACCCGGCGCCGGATCTCTTCCCAAAGGGGATGATCAAACGCATCCACGGGAGAAGTCAGTCTCCCCCTGTGCACACAATAGGCGGCACAGGTAACAATCGGCGGACCGTCGAAATAGGACACTGTGCTGTTCAGGGGAGAGGGCATGAGAGGGCCACAGTGGCTCCCCCGCATGAACCCGGCCACGTTGGGCGCAATCTCGTAGGGGGACAGGACCTCGCCGGTGGCAGGAAATTCGCCCTGCACCCTGGCTATCATAATGGGATCGTCCTTGCCCACGTATTTTCCGGCTATATTCTGCAACCGGGTAGTGCTTACCGTTACCGCCTGATTGCCCGTATGGCGGTTGTAGATGGATTCCACCACGAAACGCTCCGGGTCCCTTAAAAGAGTGGCGATGTCGTAGAGCTCCTCCGGGGTACTCAGCTCGATGATCTTGTCCGCCTGAGTATAGGACACATCCATTATCCGGTAAGTGAATCCCCCGGACATTTGAGGAGACAGCATAAGCCCAGGGCAATACATGGGGTCCGAAAAACCCAGGTAAAGGGGAAGGTTGTATGCCCCGGGGTCAGTCTTGTCCGCCGCCAGGAAAAGGATGGGCTCATTGGGGCGCTCCTCGATTTCCATTTCCGCAACTGCCGGCCCCAGACCGCGAACATTGCCGGAGAAGGAGTCCTTCAAAAGATCCTGTCCGGCTCCATATAGGCCCTGGCTTTTGGCCACTTCCGTTCCCGCCTGGAAGGCATCCCATATGAGGCGATGCACGTCCTCGTTGTCCTCGCCCTCCTTGTGAGTGGTCAAAACCGCTATGTCGTCTCCTGTATAGCTAATATGATAATCTATGAGCAGTCCCTGATGGTTTTGATGCACATAATCCCTGACCGTATCCAGAAGCTGTCTGCTGGGAGCGGTGTGACCGCCCACACTGCCGATGTCCGCCTTGATAGCAGTAAGAGTGGTCTTCATTTCCTGTTCCTCCTTGTTTGAAGAGCTTATTTCCATTTGTTGGTTTATGCTGGCCAATCCCCTACATTTTTAGGAGAGGAAGCAGACGAATTCAAGAGGGGAACCCTGCTCCGGCAAGTAGTTTTCGGAGAAAACTGCCCAGCTGGCGCATGGAAAAACAATGCCTGCCTTGATTTCCTAGCCTGTCTGCCTCCGGAAAGGAGATCAATCTCGGGTTCGGGTTCAAGTCGTGGGATTTTGCCATTTGTCTCCTTTTCTGGAAAAATAGATCCTTATACATTCTTCAGCAATCCGGACCTTGCAGAAGAACCTAGCATGACAAGCCCAAGAGGGAAAAGCTGCAACCTGCCGGAAGAGATGACCGCAGCGTTCTTTGAGGGTGGGAACATCTATCTGCGCTCAATACCAGTCCCGGAACCATCCAAAGGGGAGGCCCTGCTCCGGACCCGTGTCAGCGGCATATGCGCCACGGATCTTGAGCTCCTGCGGGGATATCAGGATTTTACCGGAGTTGCCGGCCACGAGTTCGTGGCCGATACGGTAAGGGCTCCCGGAGCCCGAGATCTGGAAGGCTCCAGAGTAGTAGCGGACATAAACTGCGGCTGCGGGGAGTGCCGGCTTTGCCTGGGCGGCCAGCCGCATCACTGTTCCGGAAGGTCTGTTCTTGGGATAAGAGGCAGACAAGGGGCTTTTGCCGAATACTTGTGCGTGCCACTGCAAAACCTGCATCCGGTTCCAGATCGGCTATCTGACCATAGCGCGGTATTTGCGGAGCCTCTGGCTGCGGTGCTTCGAATCAGCCAACAGATCCACATGCGGGCGGACATGGATGTGGCCATTCTGGGAGACGGGAAAATGGGCCTTTTGGCCGCCATGGCCCTGCGCCACCACTGCCCCGGACTCCTTTTAATCGGCAGGCATTCCAAGAAGCTGGATATCTTCGCAAGAGCGGGGGGTCGCGTCCTGCAGATGGGAAAAAAGGGGCGGGAGCTGGAGGAACTAAACTCTGCCTTCCATCTGGTAATAGAGGCCACTGGACAACCCGGGGGCCTGCAGCAGGCGGCGCGAATATGCCGGCCGGAGGGAACCATTGCATTAAAGACCACCACGCATAGGCCCTGGAGTTTTTCCTTTTCCTCCCTGGTGGTAAACGAGCAGCGCATACTGGGCTCGCGCTGCGGGGATCCGGGCCTGGCCCTGCACTACCTTCAGCAGGGGCTGGTGGATGCTTCCGTGCTGATAGAGGAAGTCCACTCCTGGCCAAGAATCCAGGAGGCGATGGAACGAGCGGCAAGCCGGGGACGCAAAAAGGTGCTGCTCGAC
>CAYSPQ010000365.1:1212-2606 GCA_964432965.1 uncultured Desulfohalobiaceae bacterium | reverse complement strand
TATCCCTTGCCTCAGAGCCATGTTCCGCCTGAGGGGAGGAGAGTCCGCCGGAAACAAGACAATCGCGGATCTCCAGCGGCAAATGTTCCGGGGTTATGTTCTGTCCGGGATACATAATCAGCATGCGCTCGGTGAAATTCTTTAGCTCCCGGACATTGCCCGGCCAGTGATAACCTAGTATGCAATTCATTGCCTCCTTGTCGAAGGATAGGGGACGAAAGCCGTGGTCCTGGCACAGATCCTGGATGAGCTCCTGCAAAAGCTGGGGTATGTCCTCCTTCCTTTCCTGCAGTGGGGGCACATGCAAGGGAAAAACATGGAGCCTGTAAAACAGGTCCTCGCGGAAGCGACCCGCCTGCATCTCCTCGAACAGATCCTTGTTTGTGGCAGCGATCAGCCGAACATCCACCTTGATGCTCTTGCTGCCACCCAGGCGTTCAAAGGACTGCTCCTCCAGAATGCGCAGAATCTTGGCCTGGGTTTTCAAGCTCATATCCCCGATCTCGTCCAGAAAGAGCGTTCCCTTGTGCGCAAGCTCGAATCTGCCCTGGTGCGTTCTGTCCGCGCCGGTGAAGGCCCCCTTTTCGTGCCCGAACAAAACGCTTTCAATCAGTTCCTCGGGAATGGCCGCGCAGTTCACCGTGATCATGGATCGATTGCTCCGCTTGCTCTTCTTGTGCAGGGCCCTGGCCACGATCTCCTTGCCTGTTCCGTTGTCCCCGGTAATTAGCACCCAGGCCTCGGTGGGAGCCACTTTTTCCATCTTCTGGCGCAACTGCCTTATCACCCTGCTCTGGCCGGAAATATTCTCCACATGCTCGGAACGGGCCCGGGAACGCAAGTCCCGGTTTTCCTGCTGCAAGGACCTGAATTCCAGTGCCTTCTTTGTGGCGACAACCACCTTTTCCAGGGAAAGTGGCTTTTCCACGAAGTCAAAGGCCCCCATCTTGATTGTCTGCACCGCGGTCTCTATGCTCCCGTGTCCGGAAATCATCACCACCGGAACTTCGCTGTGCTCCAGCCGTACTTTCTCCAAAAACTCGATCCCGTCCATTCCAGTAAGCCAAATATCCAGAAAGAGGATGTCCACCTCTTCCCTTTCCAGGACGGTCCAGGCCTCTTCCGCGCTTTCGCAGGCCTGCACTCGATATCCTTCATCTTCCAGGATCGCGGACATGGAGAGCCTGATGTCCTCCTCGTCATCCACGACTAGAATACGGGAGCTCATTATCCTCGTCCTCCTTTATCGAATCCTGTTGAGCGATCTTGCAACTTATCCATCAGGTATCTCCATCTTGAAGACCATGCCCCCCTCAGAGCTTCTCTCCGCTTTTATGGTACCCTGATGGTCTTCCACAATGGACTGAACTATGCTCAGGCCGAGACCCGCATGA
>CAYSPQ010000365.1:0-1202 GCA_964432965.1 uncultured Desulfohalobiaceae bacterium | reverse complement strand
CCGGGAGAAATATGGCTCAAAAAGCCTGTCCCGCTCCTCCGGATCCAGTCCCGGCCCGTTATCCTCCACAGCAATCCACACGCTGCTCCGCTCGGAGTCGTATCCGGCGGATATCTCCACCCTCGGCTCAAATTCCTCCTTGAGCACTTCGCAGGCATTGCTCAGCAAATTGATGAGGACCTGCTTGAGGGCGGAGCGATCGAAACGGAAGCCGGGCAGGGAGTTATCCGCGTGCAGGGACCACTGGATATGGGGATGGCTGTGCTTGAACAATTCCACTGCTTCCTGCAGCACGGGGAGCAATTCATTGTATTCCAGGGCAAGCTCCGGAAGCTTGGCAAAAGCGGAAAATTCCTGAACCATCTGTTGCATGTGCTCCACCTGTCGAACTATGAGTGAGATGCTTTCACTGAAGGAGGAGTCCTCCACCCTGGGACCGAACTTTCGATCCAGGCGTTGCGCGGATAGCTTGATGGGAGTGAGAGGATTTTTGATCTCGTGGGCTATTCTCCGGGCCACTTCCCGCCAGGCGGCCATGCGCTGCATCCTGTCCAGCTCGGTAACATCCTCGAAGACCAGGATGCTTCCCGTTATCTCGCCCTGGTTGCTGCTCATATCCACCAGGCTGACCAATAGCTTTCTCTCCCCGTGAGGCAGGGAAACATCCATTTGATTTTGCCATTGCCTCTGTGAAGAATCTCTGAACCGGGATAGCACTCTCCGGAAAAATTCCCGGTATTGCCACAGCTCGATCTCGCGCGGATTAAGCCCCCTCAAGCTTTCTTCCTCTATATCCAGGATAGCCTCTGCAGCCCGGTTCAGGGACAATATTCTGTCTTCAGTATCCAGGGAAACAACTCCGGAAGTGATATTGTTCAGCACTGCCTCCATGTAGCTGCGCCTCTGCTCCAATTCCCGGTTCTGCCTAGCCAGATCCTCGTTTGCTCGGCTGAGGCTCTTCTGGCTCTCCTCCAGCTCGCCCGCCATATTGTTGAAGGACTGCACCAGCATACCCAGCTCGTCCGAGGAGGGATCCTCCAGGCGCACCCCAAGGTCGCCGTGGGAGATCCGTTGCGTTCCCAGGGAAAGGGCCTGGATGGGAGCGGAGATCTCCTTGGCCAGTCTGAACCCGAACCACATAGCCCCGAATACGATCAAAAGAGTCATGGCAGCCAGAACCATATAGAACGTATTCTTCAAGG
>CAYSPQ010000364.1:0-2608 GCA_964432965.1 uncultured Desulfohalobiaceae bacterium | reverse complement strand
AGGCCCCAGTGCTAGCCTGGGCCAAGGATCCAATGGAGCTGTTTATTCTTCAGATTCAGGGTTCGGGCAAGTTGCGTTTGCCAGACGGGGAGATAAAGCATATAGGATATGCGGCCAAGAACGGGAGGCAATACAGGTCACTTGGGCGTGTGCTTTATGAAAAGGGCTACCTGGATCGCGATGAGCTGGATCTGGAAAGCATAACCGACTTCTTGGAGACCAATTCCGAGCTTGTGCCGTATATTCTGGATACCAATCCCAGTTATGTGTTTTTCCGTTTCCGAGAGGACGGTCCCTACGGGGCTATTCAGGCCAAGCTTACCCCCATGGCCAGCCTGGCCGTAGACCCCTCTATCCTGCCGCTGGGATCCGCCTTGATCTACGAAGTGGACTTGCCACAGAAGGACCGCGAGGATAGACTTTCCCTTACCGGCTTGGGCTTGGCTCAGGATGTGGGAGGGGCTGTTACCGGGCACCATCTAGATCTGTATTTCGGGTCCGGGGAAAAGGCCCGCTATGGGGCCAGCCACATGAAGGAAACCGGCGGCCTGTTGTTTCTGGTGGCTAAGTAATTGCCCCGTTCGAGGCTCCGGTTACTGAAGCGAGCTACTCAATGGCAAGGAGAAGGTTATGTCCCAGTACGAGGCCGTAATCGGCCTGGAGGTCCATGCGCAACTTAAAACTGACACCAAGCTGTTCTGTGCTTGCAGAAACGATTTCGGCGAGGACCCCAACAGCAATACTTGTCCTGTTTGCGCGGGAATGCCCGGGGCGTTGCCCGTGCCGAACAGGAGGGCAGTGGAATATGCGGGGAAAATGGCTCTGGCCACAGGGTGCAGGGTTTATGAGCGCTCAGTGTTTGCTCGCAAGAACTATTTTTATCCGGATCTGCCCAAGGGTTATCAGATATCCCAGTACGAGGAGCCTCTGGCCGGAGACGGAGGGTTGGAAGTTCCCGTGCACGGAGAAAGGAAATTGGTGCGGATAAAAAGGATCCACATGGAGGACGATGCGGGCAAATCCATACATTCCACTGCAGCCAACGCTAGCTATGTGGATTTGAACAGGAGTGGCGTTCCCTTGATCGAAATAGTTACAGGACCGGATATATATTCTCCGGAAGAGGCAGTGGCCTATTTGAAGAGTTTGCACACCATTTTGATCTACTTGGGTATTTGCAGCGGAAACATGCAGGAGGGCAATTTCCGCTGTGACGCCAATGTCTCCGTTCGTCCAAGCGAAGGGAAGGAATTCGGCACCAGAACCGAGGTGAAGAACATGAATTCCTTTCGCTTTGTGCACAAGGCCCTTTCCCACGAGATCAACAGACAGATCGATCTGTTGGAGGACGGAGAGGAAGTAATTCAGGAGACCCGGCTCTTCGACGAGTCAACAGGGGAAACCAAATCCATGCGCGGGAAGGAGGAAGCCCACGACTATCGTTATTTCCCGGATCCGGATCAGGTGCCCCTGTGCTTGACTCAAGAGGAGATAGAGAAGTGGGCAGGGGAGATACCGGAGCTGCCACTGGACAAGCTGGACAGGTTCCGGGAGGAATACGGTCTGGCCCAGGAAGCGGCGGAAACCCTTACCGTGGACAGAGCGCTGGCTGACTATTTCGAGAGCGCTGTGGCCCACTTCCAGGAGCCCAGAACCGTGGCCAACTGGATGACTTCGGAATTCATGCGGGAGCTCAACGAACAGGGCCTGTACGCGGATGAGGCCCCGTTCGGACCGGAAAAGCTGGCCGCGTTGCTGCGCTTGATCCGCGAGGAAAAGATCAGCAGCAAGATAGCCAAGCAGATACTGCCCGAGGTTTTCCCCCAAGGACTGGATCCGGAAGGCTATGTCCGGGAAAAGGGATACATCCAAATAACCGACGAATCCAGGCTGCGCGAGGTGGTACGGGAAGTTCTGGCTGAACATCCGGATGAAGTGAGCTCCTATAAACAGGGCAAGAAGAAGCTGCTCAGTTTCTTCATGGGACAGGTGATGAAGAAGACCCAGGGCCAAGCCAATCCGCAGGTGGTGAATGAGTTGATCCGCTCCGAGCTGGAGGATTGAAGTGTTCGATGGATTTATTTTCAGGGGCAGAGCCCGGGGCTGACAAGCTATTTGCCGGCCCAGAATCAAGTCATATGCAATTCGGGATGGATGCATGAAAAGACATATCAAGTTTTCCCCACAGGATTCGGCTCTGTTTTTGCTGGATCAGCGCTATCTACCCAGGGAGGAGAGGTGGTTCGTCTGTCACAGGGTGGCTGATGTGGTGTCTGCCCTGCAGAAGATGGTGGTCCGTGGCGCTCCCGCTTTGGGGGTGGTCGCAGCATATGGTTGCTGCTTGGCTGCGGCCACAACCGAGGAGACGGATCCGGATTGGCAGGAGCAGCTCGAGGAAAAGCTCTTCCGTATTGGAACTGCCCGGCCGACGGCAGTGAATCTGAACTATGTGGTGGAAAGGATGCGCCGGGCCTGGGAGATGGACTCGGATATTTCCCTTCAGGACTTGATGTGGGTGTGGGACAAGATGGCCAGGGATATCCACAGCGAGGATATAGCGGCTAACAAGGCCCTGGGAGCCTATGGACTGGAGCTCCTCCAGGAAAAG
>CAYSPQ010000363.1:0-2620 GCA_964432965.1 uncultured Desulfohalobiaceae bacterium | reverse complement strand
ACTTCCGGGTAGAGGTGGAGAAATCAGGATCAGGGGAATTAGTTCTTTATATGCTGACAGTGATCCTTTAATAGTAGTAGACGGCTCACCTTTTGAAGGGCACATGGGTTCAATTAATGCTGCGGACATTGAATCCATTTCTGTCCTTAAAGACGCTGCCGCTGCTTCATTATATGGGTCACGTGCAGCAGGCGGTGTTATTATGATAACTACCAAACAAGGTGACACTGACAGGCCCAGTATAAACTACTCAAGCACATTTACTAATACAGAAATGGCCGTTCCTTATCCGAATAAAGTAAGTCCTAAAAAGAACTTTGAGCTAACCTGGGAATCACTTTATGAAGGACAGCTCGACTTAGGAGCAACTCCGGATGCAGCCAGGCAATATGCAACTGATAATGCAATCGGCGAATTGAACATTAATCCATTTGATGTAGACAATCCATTTACAGAAGATGGAAGAATCAGAGATAATGCACAATTACTTTTTTATGGTGATTGGGAAGGAGAATTGATCCAACCCCAAATAGGACAAGAACATAATTTAAGCGCTAGTGGCACATTTGATGAAGGCAGTGGGCAATATTATATTTCCGCAAATTACTTAAACGAGCCGGGAGTATTTACAGTACAAAACTACGAACGCTTCCAGGCACGCGTAAATGTTAGTTCACAAGTGCTCGATTGGCTTGAAATAGGTTCTAACACTACCCTGGCTCATAGTGAAGAGCCCTTTGATGCCGGAGCTGTATGGTACATGCGATCAGTTTCCCCTGTTTATCCAATTTACAAAAGAGACCATGATACAGGCGAATTTATACTAGATGATGATGGCAACAAAATATTTGATTATGGTGAGTATCGCAGAGAATGGGCAATGTGGAACCCACTCGCCGATGCAGAATATAATAAAACACTTTTCTGGTACGACAATATCTCAACCCGAAATTTTGTAAATATTAACTTTTTGCCCAATCTTAATCTTCGCTCTTCATTGAATCTGGACTACGATATAAACCAGAATCATTATTATACTAACCCGACTTATGGATTTATGGCAGGTAGAGGATCCGCCACAAAGACCAACTCCAGGCAGTACGCTATAACTCAAAGTAATATTCTTAATTATAGAACAACTATTGAAGATATTCACAACATTGAGCTTATGGCAGGTCAGGAAAATTTTATGCGGCAATATAATTATATGTCGGCTCAACGGGAAGACTTCCCTTTTATTGGCTTATACGAACTGGCTTCAGCAGCTACTTTGGCAGACGCTCACTCATATGAAGATAATTACCGTTTACTTAGTTTCTTTGGTAATTTTGAATATAATTATGATAACAGATATTATCTTACCGGTAGCATAAGAAGTGATGGTTCATCTCGTTTCCACCCTGACACCCGCTGGGGAACCTTTTGGTCAGCAGGTGGTTCATGGAGAATTTCAGAAGAAGATTTTATGGCTCCCGTTGATTGGGTTGATAACCTTCGACTTAGAGCAAGCTATGGTACCGTTGGTAATGACAGGGTAGGCTTATACGCATACCAGGGTCTGTTCCAAACAGGTATGGATGATGGTGGCCATGCAGGTATGCTGGTCTCTCGTCTGCCCACGCCGGAGTTGAAATGGGAAACAAATGTCCAGTTTAACCTAGGAGCTAATTTCACGCTATTTGATCGCCTTGACGGCTCATTTGAATATTTCACGCGTGACTCAAGAGACCTTCTGTTTAACCGTCCATTACCGGCATCAACCGGTTTCACATCTATTGACGCCAACATTGCGGATGTACGTAACGAAGGATTTGAATTCGAAGCTTTTGTTGTTTTGCTGGATAGAACCGACTTCCGTTGGGATCTGGATGTTAATGCCACACATTATACAAATACAATCACCAGTTTGCCCGAAGAACGTGTTGGTGACTGGATAGAAGGTGTTTGCATGTACGACCACTTTATGCCCGAATGGGCAGGAGTAAATCCTGAAACAGGTAATGGGCAGTGGTGGAAAAATGTGTTTGAAACGGACGAAGAAGGTAACCCGATTTTGGATAAGGACGGAAACAAAATTGTTGAAGAACGCATAAAAACCGAAAACTATGGAGATGTTGCCCCGAGAGACCAAAGAGACTACTATGGCTCAGGCATCCCTGACTTGTACGGCGGAATTACCAATAATTTTACCTATCAGAACTTTGATCTTTCAATATTCTTATACTACAGTATAGGCGGAAAACTATATGATGGTGATTATGCCGGAATGATGGGTAACCGCCTGGGATTTGCTCACCATGAAGACATGGAGGACAGATGGACTCCCGAGAATACGAACAGCGATGTTCCCAGGGTTTCTTCACAAACAGCCGGTGAAACCGGAGTATACTCCACGCGTTTTCTCTACGACAACACATTCCTGCGTGTACGTAATGTTACCCTTGGTTATAATCTGCCGCGTACTATTACAGAAAGGCTAGGTATGGAATCTGCAAGATTTTATGTTCAAGGTAACAATCTGTTTACATTTGGTAGCGCAGCCGATCGCGGTACTGACCCCGAACAAGACTTTGGAGGTTATACGGCACATCGCCAGCCACCAAATAGAATAACGTCATTT
>CAYSPQ010000362.1:0-2622 GCA_964432965.1 uncultured Desulfohalobiaceae bacterium | reverse complement strand
CAGCTCCCGGATGTGGCGCTGCATTTCCTCGCGCTCGTCGTGGGCCTTCTGCTCCGCTGCCTGCCGCTTCTCCTCCTCTTCCTCCCAATGCATGGACTGCATGGTGTTGACAATAATTCCTATGAACAGGTTGAGCACGGTGAAGGCGGAGACCACGATGAAGGTAACGAAGTAGAGCCAGGCACCGGGATACTTCTCCATAACCGGGCGGGCTATGGCCTCGGACCAGCTCTCCAGGGTCATGACCTGGAACAGGGTATACATGCTGGCCCCCACATGCCCGAACAATTCCGGAAATGTGGCTCCGTAGAGCTCGGTGCCCATAACCGCGAAGACATAATAGACCAGGCTCAGCAGGACCCCTATCCAGCCGATGCTGGGCAGGGCCAGTAGGAGGGACTCTATGATGTGGCGCAGCCGAGAGACCTGGGACAGCAGGCGCAGCAGCCGGAGTATGCGCAAGGCCCGCAAAACTGCGTAGGAGTCCGCCCCGGGAACGAGGGAAACGGAAACAATGGCGAAATCGAATATCCCCCAGGGATCGCGGAAGAATCTGTGGCCCCAGGCAGCCAGGCGCAGGGCTATCTCCACTGCAAAAAAGATCACCACCGCCTGGTTGATAAGGGGAATGATCCCATGACTCCAGGCCACGAACCTTTCCGAGGTAGCAAGCCCCAGGGTGGCCCCGTTGAAGCAGATGACCACAATAACCGTGTTCTGGAAAACGGAGGATTCCACGAGCTCCTGTAGCCGCGCTCGCAGCCGGCTTAAGGAAGTCATGCCTGTCTTGCCTTTGCCGGAAGGGGTCACGAAAGCGTCTCCTTGCTTTTTAGGGTGATGTTCGACTCTGTCCTTTTAGCTAAGCTTGGGAAATGCCTCTCTCGAGGGCCAAGCAGTAAATAAGCGCCCAAGTTGATAGGCACAACCTGCTTACCCAAATTGAGCGGTTTTGCCAACTGTATCTTTCGGGGTTATTGACGCCACAGTCAAGCAAGGATTTACACCCGGGAATCCTTCTAGATAACTGTGCATGTCCGGATTAAGAGGCAACCAAGTCTGGAAAGGCTGTGGTTATGGTTGTCAATCATCGGGTAAATCCTGCTTCCTGATAACCGATAGCCGATAACCGATAACTTTTCCTGCTGGGTTCACTTGTCTTTTCCCTGAAGATCGACAAACAAGGAGGACACTATGGAGGACGTGGTCATCGTAAGCGCCTGCAGGACGGCAATAGGAGCCTTCGGAGGAGGCTTCAGGGACCTGGACGGTCCGTCTCTGGCAGCTGCCGCCATGCGAGAGACTGTGCGCAGATCGGGCATGAGCGAGCAGGACATAGGAGATGTGCGCTTCGGCTGCTGCATGGAGCACCACAATACGCTCAACGTTTCCCGGGTCGCCTCGATAAAGGCCGGCCTGCCGGAAAGCGTGCCAGCGGTAACGGTAAACAGGGCCTGCATCTCCGGAATGGAAGCCGCAATCTCCGGAATGGCCATGATCCAGGCGGGCATGGCGGATGCTGTCCTGGCCGGGGGCCTGGAGCACATGTCCGGTGTTCCCTACGCCCTGTCCGGGGCCAGGTGGGGATACAGACTGCAGGATCAAACCCTGGAGGATGCGCTGACCAGGGCCCTTCATGCAGGGTCGCATCATCTGCCCTTGAAGGAGGACGCTCCTCTGGACACCTCCAGGTCCCCGGCCGGGGACTTTCTGGGCAAACCCTATATAATGGGCCACACAGCGGAGTTCGTTGCGGACAAGTACGGGATAAGCAGGGAGGAGATGGACGAGGTTGCCCTGCGCAGCCACAACAACGTGGAGAGGGCAACCATGGAGGGCGAGTTCCGGCAGGAGATAGTGCCCGTGGAAGTGCCCCGGAAGAAGAAGGACCCCCTGCTTGTGGACCGGGACGAGCACTACCGGCCGGGCCTGACCATGCAGGATCTGTCCAATCTGCCTCCCGCCTTCCTCCCTGGATACGGCAAAGTAACACCCGGCAACTCCAGCGGGATAAACGACGGTGCTGCTGGTCTCATGCTTGTGTCCGAATCCAGGGCCAGGGAGCTGGGCCTTTCGCCCCTGGCCAGGATAAAGGCAGTGGGCAAGGGAGGATGTCATCCCTCCATAATGGGGGTTTCCCCTGTCCCGGCTGTAAGGGATCTGCTGCAGCGGAGCGGATTGAGCATAGAGGACTTCGGGCTGGTGGAGGTCAACGAGGCCTTTGCCGCCCAGTACCTGGCCTGCGAGAGGGAGCTGGGCCTGAAGAGGGAGATAACCAACATAAAGGGCTCCGGGATAGGCTTGGGGCATCCGGTGGGCGCCACAGGAGCCAGGATCTTGGTCACCCTGCTGCACTCCATGGCGGAAAGAGGCGAATCCCTGGGACTGGCCACCCTTTGCGGCGGAGGCGGTGTCTCCATGGCCTGCGCAGTGGAGGCTGTAAGCTAGGCAAGCTCCGGAGTCAGAGCGGCAGGAATCAAGGGGGAGGGGCCATCTTGGTTGACATGCGGTGAGCCCAGGATTCAGACTCCCTTGATCGAATATCGAATATCGAATATCGAATATCGAATATCGAATATCGAATATCGAATATCGAATATCGAATATCGAATATCGAATATCGAA
>CAYSPQ010000361.1:0-2629 GCA_964432965.1 uncultured Desulfohalobiaceae bacterium | reverse complement strand
ATCTCCGAAACCTCCTGAGTCCAGAGGGCCCGAAATCCGTATAAGTCGCTCATCCATTCCTCCCATCAGGCTTTTCACGTTGTAGATACTGCACAGGCAAAAAATATACCTCATCCAGGTCCCTTGTCTAGGAAAGCACCACTTTCCCCCTCAGGGTATCTCCATCCGCAATCCTCCGCTGCCGCCCGGATTCATTTATCACTTCCACGTGTTCGTGGCAGGAGACATCTTTGCCGAAAAGCACATCCCCGCTCACTTTCAGACTGTCGCACTGCAACAAGGAGGGCGGGCCATGCGGAAAGCGCGCCTCGAAATCGTCCACAAGCTTGTAATAGCGCGGATCCAGGTCCACCAAGACCTGAGGTCTGTCCCTCTCCGGATTGGGGAGCAGCCTGAAATGCTCGTTCAGAATGTAGCAGTCCGAGCGCAATACCAATAGATCATTGGTTTTTTTCACCGGAAGAAATCTATCCCTGGAGACCTGCAGAGCCAGGCTGTCCGGAAAGGTGGATATGGCGGCTCCCATGGCGGTTTCCAATTGATACACTGCCGGAGTGGACTCGTCGCGAGGATCCAGGGATTTGGGATTTACGATCAGGGGTAGCTGCGGCAACCCGTTTTGACTGATGAAATCCCGAAGACGGACCAGGTCTATCCAGACATTGTTGGTATTGAAAAAGCGATGCCTCTCGACGTCCTGGAAACACTCCAGCTCGGAATCGGGGCACTGGGCCGCCTCGCGCAGCAGGAGTTTCCCCTCCCCGGAAAGGGCAAGATGCCCTCCTTTCTTGTCCTGGCCAGAGCGCCTGGCTACTTCCATGAGGAACATGCACTGCTTCTGGGCCATGAATCCCAGAATGGCCGGATCCACTACCGCGCCCAGATTGTCCGCGTTGGAAATGAAGGCGTATCTTCTGCCTTCCCGGATCAGACGCTCCAGGATCCCGGAAGTCTGCAGGGCGGAATAGATATCCCCGTGTCCAGGAGGGTTCCATTCCAGATCGGGACGATCCGGCCAGTTCGCCGGTTCCATACTTTCCCTCAGTATCTTGGGGAACTTGTTCTGTACAAAGGACTCAGGCTGTTTCTGTGGCGGCACTCCCCGGCGCTCCCAGTAGGCAGCCACGTCCTCGCGCGTATTGAAGCTGTCCATGAGCAGCAGGGGCAGGCCGTCCTTCTCCGCCTGGAGCCTGATCAGATCGAGAAAGGTGTATCCGGAGCGAACAGTGAGCAGGGATTTGGCGTGGGGCATTCCCATGCTGGTGCCCAGGCCTCCGTTAAGCTTGATCATTACAGCCTCCTGCAGAAGCGCCTTGCCCGCCTCCGCATGCTCCTCGCCGAGTTCGCTCTGTGCAGGGAGGTCATCCTCCCCCAACGGAGAGATGCTTTCCTCGGGCACGATTCCAATAGACCGCCTGGAAGACAAAAGTTCCTGCAAATAGCCCCTGAACTGATCCACCACCAGCTGTGGCACCTCCTCCCTCTGCATCTTCCGGGCAAAGGGGGCAAAGAGCTGCTCAACATCCAGGCTTTGACCTGAACCGCGCCCTCCTGTCATACGTCTCGCCTCCTTAATTTAGGCCGTGGTTGCAACCCAATAAGTTCTTGCCCCAATAAATTGATTCCATCTGTCAAGCCAAGCCCCTTTGGACAAAAGAAAAGGGCTAGCCCTCTCCGGCAGGCCGCCTCCCGGATGGGGATAGCCCGTAAAACCTTAAGAAGATAGGGCTTGCCTGAGTAGAGCCCCGAAAGCCTGTAGAAGCAAACCTGTTATATCTGCTGAAAATCCAAAAATATTTTAGCAAAGGTAAAAAAGCCCTTCAATAGGATACCCGGCAGCTCTGAACCAGCAGCCCATGCCCAGAAGTCTCCTGCGTTGCCAAAGCTGCCTTTTACCGGTATTCTGTCTTACAAACTATTTAGTTCCGTCCGGCTAAGCTACTTGTTTCTTTTCCCCAAAGGCCCTCATGCCTGCGCAGGCGCAAGATGAGAGTTCCCTTCCAGCAAATATATATTCTTAAAAAGGAGGTTTAAAGTGTTGCCTAGGCTCTGGATGACAGCTACCGCTGCGATACCGGCTTTTCTGCTCTTATTGCCCCTGAGCCTCTCGGCCCAGGATCAGACCGAGGAACTCGTCCTGGAGCTGGAGAACCGTACCCAGGCCGTGGAAGATGACCCGCAGCTTGTGCCGGAAAGAGCGGAAGAGGAAAAGGGTGCGCCTGTGCGGGTGGTGCACGAGGGCACGGACACCCTGGGCAGGCGCATGGTGTTGTCCCTGAGGGAGCGCTTGAGTGACTCCGACCTCTTCCACCTCAGCCAGGAGGAGGGGAGAAAGATCAGCATACATGTTTACAGCAGGGATGAATTCACGGACAGGCCCGGGCTCAGCTCCATCTACAGCATAACGTGGACCTTTTCCTACGGAGAGGAGGTTTTGAGCAGCTATCTGCAAAACAGCCTGGGCATACTGGAGCGGAACCGGATAGGGGAAACTGCTGAAGACCTTGCAGGGCGGACCTACGAAGTATACCGCAGGTACAGCTACCTTTTCCAGGATTGAGAAGGTAGCCCTGCAGGAGCACCAACTGGGAGAGGCAGATCCCGCAAACCAGTTCTTCCCATGCTCCCC
>CAYSPQ010000360.1:0-2630 GCA_964432965.1 uncultured Desulfohalobiaceae bacterium | reverse complement strand
AAAGCTTGTCCTGCAGGGCCGGACAAGAATGAATCAGAATGCAGTAAAGGGGGCCAGCAATGATTGAACTGGATTCGACGCTACTCATTCAGATGGTCAATTTTCTGATCCTTCTGGTCATACTGAATCTCATCCTCTATCGTCCCATCCGCGGAATCATCAAGCAGAGGCAGGAAAAGCTCTCCTCGGACATGAACGATATAGAGGCCTTCAACGAGAAGGCAGATCAAAAGCTCAAGGATTATGAGAGCTCCCTGCAGAAGGCCCGGCAGGAGGCGGGCGACCTGCGCTACGAATACAGGAGCGAAGGCGCGGAGCAGGAGCGGCAGATAGTGGAAAAGGCCAAGGAGGAGGCCGCGCAGGAGCTGTCCCAGGCCAGGGAGCAATTGCGCGAGCAAAAGGAGGGGGCCAGGAAACAGCTCCTGCAGGAAGTGGATACCTATGCGGAAAAGGTTGCCCAGAAGGTGCTGAGCTAGTTCCGGTCAGGCCAGGTGACACAGTTGACCGGAGTCATGAGGCAAATGCCGAAATTGGAGCGCGTTCCGGCTCACCCTTGTCCGCAGGACCGGATCGAGGACAGGCTGAAGAGCAGCTAACGACAATACCAAGGAGGGCTGTTGTGAAAAGGTGTGCTTTAATCGCGGTAATGGCTGTTGCCCTTGCCCTTGCCGCTACTGGCGCGCAAGCTTCCGAAGGCTGGATACCTCCGGATTGGAAGGACTTTTTATGGAGGATTCTGAATGTAATCATCTTCCTGGGCATTATCTATTTTCTCTTCGGCCAGAGAATCAAGCAGTTCTTCAGCGGGCGCAGGGAACAGATCAGGACGGAGATAGAGAATATCGAGACTCGCAAGGCGGAGGCGGAGAAGAAGCTTCGCGACGTGGAGCAGCGCATCGCCAATCTGGAAAGCGAGCGGCAGGAGATACTGGATCAGGCCAGGGAGCAGGGGGAGAAGATCAAGCAGTCCATAATCGAAAAGGCTCACTCCGATGCGGAACAGATCCGCAAGCAGGCCCAACTCAGGGCATCCCAGGAGCTGGAGCAGGAAGTTCAGAATTTGCGCCATGAGATGGCGGACCAGATAGTGGATTCTGCGGAAAGGATCATCAAGCAGCGTTTAGGGGCCAGCGAGCAGGAGGAGTTGATCGATAAATATCTAACAAAGGTGGTGCTGAATTGAAACAGCAAGTAATAGCCAAACGGTATGCGCGTGCCCTTTTCGCCCTGGGCCAGGAGCAGGGGCGGGAGACGCTGCAGCAGTTCGGGGAGGAGTTGGCTCGGCTTGCTCAGGCCATGGAAGTGGAGCCTGCCCTGGAGCGGGTGTTCCGCAATCCTTTGATTCAGCAAGAGGATAAGAAGGCTATCGTGGAAAAGCTCGCCCAGAAGCTGGAGCTGAGCCGACTGGTAAGGAACTTCTGCCTGTTTCTGGCAGACAAGAACAGATTGGACAGGTTCCTGGATATTCAGGACCAGTTCAGACAGATGCTGGACGAATTCGAGGGCATTGTCCGGGGCAGCCTGATCACGGCCATAGATCTGAGCGGCGAAAAGCAGAGCAAGGTCCAGGGTGATCTGGAAAAGCAGCTGAACAAGAAGCTGCTGCTGCAATTCAACACTGACCAGGAAATTCTGGGGGGCTTGCGTCTTCGCATAGGAGACAAGCTCTATGATGCCAGTCTTAAGGCCCAGTTGGAAGGGGTAAAGGAAAATATCAAAAGGGGTGGGTAGTGCTATGCAAATAAAAGCGGAAGAAATAAGTCAGATCATTCAGGACCAGATCGCCAATTACGAACAGAAGATGGAGATGACGGAGACGGGCACCGTCCTCTCCGTTGGTGACGGCGTGGCCAGGGTTTACGGCGTGGGCAACTGTCAGGCCATGGAGCTCCTGGAATTTCCCGGACAGGTTTACGGACTGGCCCTGAACCTGGAAGAGGATAGTGTGGGTTGTGCCCTGCTGGGTGAGGACACCCACATCAACGAAGGAGATACGGTAAAGCGCACCGGGACAGTCTTTTCCGTTCCCGTGGGAGAGGCAGTTGCCGGGCGGGTGATTGATCCCGTGGGCAATCCTTTGGACGGAAAGGGGCCGGTGTCCTTTGAGGAGAGCCGCCTGGCGGACGTGAAGGCCCCCGGAATCGTGGCCAGAAAGCCGGTGGACGAGCCCATGTATACCGGGCTCAAGTCCGTGGACTCCATGACGCCCATCGGACGCGGCCAGCGCGAGCTGATCATCGGCGATAGGCAGGTGGGCAAGACGGCCATAGGCCTGGACGCCATTCTGGCCCAGAGGGAATCCGACGTGCACTGCTTTTATGTGGCCGTGGGACAGAAAAAGTCCACTGTGGCCGGAGTGGCCGATGCCCTGAGCAGATATGGGGCCATGGAGTATACTACTATCATATCCGCTACTGCCGCCGACCCCGCAGCTCTGCAGTATATAGCCCCCTTTGCCGGGTGCGCCATGGCGGAGCACCTGCGGGACAACGGCAAGCCTGCCCTGGTCGTGTACGACGACCTGTCCAAGCAGGCCGTGGCCTACAGGCAGATGTCCCTTCTGCTGCGCCGTCCTCCAGGCCGCGAGGCCTATCCGGGGGACATCTTCTATCTCCATTCCCGGCTTCTGG
>CAYSPQ010000359.1:0-2636 GCA_964432965.1 uncultured Desulfohalobiaceae bacterium | reverse complement strand
ATTCTTACCCGCATCCACTATGTGGGCGAGGATGCGGATCGGCTGAAAGAGATGCAGGACATGATCCTTGAGGATATCCGGAGCCGGAGCAGGGAGCTTTGCCAGGAGGCCAACGTGCCTCCGGAGCGGATCGCAAATGTCTCTGTTGCCGGCAATACAGCCATGACCCACTTTTTCCTGAGGCTGCCCCCCAAGTGGGTCATCCGGGAGCCCTATATTCCTGCCCTGAACAACCCGGATCTTATTCCCTGCGCTGATCTGGGACTGAATTTCGCACCCCGGGGGAGGGTGTTTTGTTTCCCTAGCGCGGGCAGCTACTTCGGCGGCGATCTCTTCGCGGGCATCGTGCATACAGGTATGCACAAAAGTGAAGACATATCCATTCTAGTGGATGTGGGAACAAATGCGGAAGTAGTGCTGGGGACCAAGGACTGGCTCATCGCCTGCGCCGGTGCCGCAGGGCCGGCCCTGGAGGAGGGCATGAGCGAGATCGGCCGCAAGGCGGGCCCGGGAATTATAGACAAGGTGGTTTTTGATCGCTCGAAGGGCGAGTTTTTCCTTCAGACCATAGATGATCTGCCACCCCACGGCATCTGCGGCTCGGGAATAATAGATCTGGCTGCACAGCTATTTTTTGCCGGCCTTTTGGATTTCCGGGGCAAGTTCCAGCCGGAACGGATGCCGGAGAAATTCAAGCAGATCAACGAGATATGGCATCTGATCTTAGTCCCCGGAGAGCGGTCCGCAACAGGCGAGGATCTGCTGATAGGGCAGCCGGAGATCGACAGCCTCCTGCGCTCCAAGGCGGCGATGTTCACCATCCTGGAAACAATTACCGCCAGTGTGGGGATCGAGCTGCAAGATATATCAAGGTTCTACGTAGCCGGAACTTTCGGCAGCTATATAGACCCGGAATCGGCCATCGGAATAGGAATGCTACCCGATCTGCCCAGGGACAGATTCCAGGCGGTGGATAACAGCTCCTTGGGCGGGGCTGTGCGAGCCTTGCAGCAACCGGAGACAGTGGACGAGGTCAACCAGGTCGCCGCAATGGTCACCTATCTAGAGCTCAACGTGAACCAGGAGTTTATGAACAAATTCAGTGCCGCCAAGTTCCTTCCCCATACTGATGTAAGCAGGTTCCCTTCCCTGGAGTGTCACCAACTGGAAAGTGCGGACAGGGGAGAGGGATAGGGGTGTTTTTTTATTCGGACAACCAAGGGCTTGAGCCCAGCCTCCCCCTACAGGTATGGAGCTCTCGCCTTTTTTGCTGTTTGGCGCATTTCCCTAAGGACAAGGAGAAAACATTATGCCTCAGGTCAAATTTCTTCCTCACGAGCGCACAACAGAGGTTGCCGAGGGGACATCTCTGCTTCGGGCCGCCCTCGACTGCGGGGTGCACATCAACGCTTCCTGCGGAGGCAACGGTGTTTGCGGCAAGTGCAAGGTTATAGTGGAAGAGGGTCAAGTCGATGGCGGGGTAAGCGATATCCTGGAGCAAAAGGATTTGGAAAAGGGTTATCGCTTGGCTTGCCTGGCCAGTGTGGCTGGTGACCTCAGTATCCGGGTGCCGCTGGAAGCAGATCTCGATCCCAGTATTCTCAACCTGCAGGCCACGCCGCGGAGGACAGCCCGAATAAGCCAGGTGGACCTGGAGGACTTCAAGGAGAAGGGAATATTCCTGCCTCCCATAGAGAAGAAATATCTGCAGCCTCCGGTTCCCTCAAGAGAGGACAATTGTTCGGATGTGACCCGAATGGTGGATAATCTGAAGTTCCACCACGGAGAGTATCGCTTGGAAGTGGATTTCAGCGTGATACGAAAGATTACGGATGTAATCCGGGAACAGGATTTTTGTTTTACTGCCACCCTGGCCCGTCCGGTGCACGAAGAGACCAGCAAGAACGGCATTGTCAATGTTCAGCCCGGGGATACCACTCACCGCAATTTTGCCCTGGCTCTGGACGTGGGCACCACCACGGTCTATGGCCAAGTACTGGATCTGAACAGCGGGGAAGTGCTATCCGAATACGGGGATTTCAACAAGCAGATGCAGTTCGGCGAAGATATAATCAACCGCATTGTCCATGCGGAAAAGGGCAATGGTCTCCAGGAGCTCAACGAGGCGGTTCTGGAGACCATAAACGGCGTTTTGGACCGTATTCTGGGCCAGGCAGAGGTGGAAAGGGACGAGGTCTCCACTATCACCATAGCCGGTAATACCACCATGATCCAGCTACTTCTGCGATTGAACCCAAGGTACATCCGACGTTCTCCCTTTGTTCCCACCTGTACACTTTTCCCCCCGATCAAGGCCCACAAGATAGGCTTCAATCTTCCGGAGCACACGCTGGCCCTTATTTATCCCAACGTCTCCAGCTACGTGGGCGGGGATATAGTGGCCGGGGTCATGGGCTCGCTAATGTACCAAAGCGAGGAGGTGACCCTTTATGTGGATATAGGGACAAATGCGGAAGTGGTTATCGGGAACAAGGATTGGATGGTATGCGCCGCCTGCTCCGCTGGCCCGGCCTTCGAGGGCGGGGGGCTGAAGCTGGGCAGGCGGGCCCAGAAAGGGGCTCTAGAGGACTTTTCCATCGATCCGGTTACCCTGGAGCCCATGATCCTGACCATAG
>CAYSPQ010000358.1:0-2638 GCA_964432965.1 uncultured Desulfohalobiaceae bacterium | reverse complement strand
AAGCACCTTAATTGAAAGCCATTACCTGATTTTTAAATTTTTGCAGTGGCATCTTTGTATGCCTGGCACTAGATAACCCTGGGCAGAAAAGCGGTCTAAGCCGGAAATAATTTTTTCATGATTCAGGAATTTGAGCAAATCTTCCTGCAAGAACCGCAAGGTGCAAGCGGAGAGATAAGAGATGGAGAACAGAAGAGAGACCTCACCCTCACATTTCATTCGAAGCATTATCGAGGATGATTTGGCCAAGGGCCGCCATTCCATGCTGGTCACCCGTTTCCCACCGGAGCCGAACGGCTATTTGCATATTGGCCACGCCAAATCCATCTGCCTCAATTTCGGTCTGGCTTGGGAATTCACCGGAAGATGTCATCTACGCTTCGACGATACCAATCCCCTCAAGGAGGATGAGGTCTATGTGGACTCCATCCAGAAGGACGTGGCCTGGCTCGGCTACGAGTGGGGCGACCACCTATATTTTGCCTCCGACTATTTCGAGCAGCTCTACCAGTTTGCTGTGGAGCTGATTAAGAAGGAGATGGCCTTTGTCTGCAGCTTGAGCCCGGAGGAGATAAGGCAGTACCGTGGAACCCTTACCGAGCCTGGAGTGGAAAGCCCCTATCGTAGTCGAAGCGTTCAGGAAAACCTCGACCTTTTCGCCCGCATGCGCCAAGGAGAATTCTCCGAGGGCGAGCACGTGCTGCGGGCCAAGATAGACATGGCCTCCTCCAACCTGAACATGCGCGATCCGGTCATATTTCGTATCATCCACGCCCGGCATCACCGGAGGGGATATCAGTGGTGCATATATCCCACTTACGATTTCGCCCATTGTCTTTCCGACGCACTGGAGGGAGTTACTCATTCCCTCTGCTCCCAGGAGTTCGAGGACAATCGTCCGCTCTACGACTGGTTCGTGGATCATTTGAGCGTTCCCTGCCGACCCAAGCAGATCGAGTTCGCCAGGATGAACCTGACCTATACCGTGCTCAGCAAGCGAAAGCTGAACCGTTTGGTGCAGGAGGGCCATGTTTCCGGCTGGGATGATCCCCGCATGCCCACGATTTCCGGGCTTCGGCGCAGGGGATACACTCCCCGTTCCGTCCGCAACTTCTGCGACATGATAGGAGTGGGCAGGAGCGAGAGCATGGTGCAGATGTCCATGCTAGAGCATTCCCTGCGAGACGATCTCAACTTCCGGGCACCTCGCTATCTAGGTGTGCAGGATCCGCTCAAGGTTGTGCTTGTCAACTACCCCGAGGAGACGGAAGAAGAGATGGAGGCCATCAACAATCCGGAGGACGAGTCCATGGGTACGCGTAGGCTCCCCTTTTGCCGGGAGCTCTACATCGAAAGGGACGACTTCCGGGAAGACCCGCCCAGAAAGTATTTCCGCCTGGCACCGGGGAGGGAGGTCAGGCTCCGCTACGCCTACTTCATAACCTGCGTGGACGTGATCAAGAACGACGAGGGAGAGATCGTGGAGCTTCACTGCACCTATGATCCGGAATCGCGCGGGGGATCCTCCCCGGACGGGCGCAAGGTGAAGGGGACCCTGCACTGGGTTTCCGCCAGGCACAGCCTGAATGCGCAATTTCGGCTCTACGACCGCCTGTTTACCAGGGCGGATCCCACTGCGGAGGAGAAAAACGGGGTGGATTTCTTGCAGTACATCAATCCGGATTCGCTGCGGGTGATAGAAAACTGCAAAGTGGAGCCAGGCCTCCAGGATATGCAGCCTGGAACCTGTTTTCAGTTCGAGCGAAAGGGCTACTTCTGCGTGGATCCGGACAGCACGGCGGACAGCCCTGTATTTAACATGTCCGTAGCCCTCAAGGACACCTGGGCCAAAATCGAGAGGAGAGAGTCCGGGTCTGGCTGACCTTTCAGGAAATAGCAAGTTGAGATGAAAAAAGCGGAGCTGGATATGCGGAGCTTCTTCAGTCTGTTTTTGACTTTTACTGCCATCCTGCTGGCCCTTTCCGGGATCGTTTTGTTCCTTTCCCCTCCCAGCAGAGTGGCCTCGGATATATCCTGGACCTTTCTCTGGCTGGGAAGGGAGCAGTGGCTCTCCCTGCATCTGTGCACCGCGTTTGTGGTCCTGATCCTGACCTTGATACACCTTTTGGTCTACAACTGGAGGGTGTTTGTCAGCTATTTGAAGACCAGGGATAGAAAGGTTCTCAGCCTGCGCCCCGGATTATTTTACTCCCTGTTGGCTACAGTCGTAATTCTGTTGGGTTCCGCTCTGCTGCTTCCGCCCTTCAATATGGTCCCGGAGGCCAGGGAGGGAATCAAGGACTACTATCGAGGGGAATCGGTGGACGAGCCACGCGAGGAAGGCGAGGAAGAGCGCAGAAGAAGGGGGCGGGAGCGTCAGAGTTCCTTGGAGCTCTTTCTTGTAACTGTCCAGGCCGATGAGGATGACCGGGGAGAAAGGGAAATTTTTGTTCGTTGATTCCCGGGAATTGCTGCGGCTGATCCCAGTATTCGCCTCCTCCTAAGCTGGAGCAAAATCCTTTTATAGTGCTGCTTTGCTTCAGCTCCGGCGAGCACAAATGAAAAACGAATGTCAGAGCATGACGGATGCAACTGCAAAAATTTAGAAATCAGGCAATGGCTTTTGATCAAACTTCTC
>CAYSPQ010000357.1:0-2645 GCA_964432965.1 uncultured Desulfohalobiaceae bacterium | reverse complement strand
AAGGCAGGACAGCCTGGATGCGGAGGATGTGATAATGATGCAGTACACCTCCGGGACTACAGGTTATCCCAAGGGGGTTATGCTCACCCACAGCAACCTGCTGGGCAACTCCTACAGCATGGCGGAGATCATGGCCCTGTCTCCGGAGGACAGTGTGTGCATCCCGGTTCCCTTCTTTCACTGCTTCGGCTGCGTTATCGGCACCATGTGCTGCATGGTGTCCGGGGCGACCATGGCCCCGAACACGGTCTTCAGTCCGGACCTGGTTCTGAACACGATTCATCACCTGCAGTGCACGGCAGTACACGGTGTGCCCACCATGTTCATAGCCGAGCTCGAGGAAATGGAGAAGAGGAGCTACGATACATACCATCTTCGCACTGGAGTTATGGCGGGCTCCACTTGCCCCATAGAGGTCATGCGGGGGGTTATGGACAAGATGGGCGCGGAGGAGATGACCATTGTCTACGGCCAGACCGAGGCCTCGCCCGGGATCACCCAGACCAGGCGCGAGGATCCCATAGATGTCCGCACCGAGACCGTGGGCCGGGCCCTGCCCAATGTGGAGGTCAAGGTGGTGGACCCCACCATCAAGGAAGAGCTACCAATGGGAGAGCCCGGAGAGCTGATTAGCCGCGGGTACCACATAATGAAGGGCTACTACAAGATGCCGGACAAGACTCAGGAGGCGGTGGACAGCCAGGGCTGGCTCTATACCGGGGATCTGGCCACAATGGATGAAGAGGGCAACTGTCGGATCGTGGGCAGGCTAAAGGACATGATCATCCGGGGAGGAGAGAATATCTACCCCCGCGAGGTGGAAGAATTCCTCTATACGCATCCCCAGATCAAAGAAGCCCAGGTGGTGGGAATCCCCAGCCAGAAGTACGGCGAGGAAGTAGCAGCTTTCATTCAGCTGAAGGAGGACGGTGAAGCGCGGGAAGAGGAGATCCGGGAGTTCTGTCGCGAGCGAATAGCCTACTACAAGATCCCCAAGTATGTCTGTTTTGTCCAGGAGTTCCCCATGACCGCCAGCGGAAAGATCCAGAAGTTCAAGCTGCGGGAGCAAGCCCTGCAGGAGTTTGTCTCCTCCTAGCTAGCCTGTTCCCGCCTTCTCTGCAATGGGCAGGGCGGAAGGGGTAGATTGGCCGAGGCACGCCGCTTAAAGCGGGCCTCGGCACATTCAATCTTATAGCTGGCTCCACAGGTCCTGCTTGATGGTTTCAATATCCCGGGAGCCTTCCAGCTCAATGTAGCGCAGCTTGTCCTCCTGGGCCAGCTGCTTGAAGAAATAGGCGGCAGCGAGGGTGCCATTCTCGGTGTCGTAGTAGATGTCGTGACGTTTGTCGATGGCGTCCTCGTCCTGGTCGTCGGAACGAGCCTTGAGGGCTCCGCCGCACACCCGGCACTTGTCTCCGTCCGGCTTGATGGCCTCGATGGCTACATTGTTGGGATGGTTGGGATCGTTCTCGCACAGTCGCCTGCCCATGATGCGGGCCTTTGCCTCCTCCCGGTCCAGGGTGATCTCTATTACGCAGTCCAGGTTCATGCCAGCTTCCTGCAGAGCCTCCCAGAGCTTCTTGGCCTGGGTGAGGTTGCGGGGAAATCCGTCCAGCAGCCATCCCTTGTCCCCTTGCTGCTTCAATACATCCAAAACCATGGGGATGGTGATCTCGTCCGGAACCAACTCGCCCTGGTCGATATACTGCTTTGCCTGCTTGCCCAGATCGGTGCCCTGCCCTATATGTTCCCTGAAGATGGCCCCGGACTCAATGTGAGCCAGGTTATAATGGTCCTTGACCAGGGATCCTTGCGTCCCCTTGCCGCTTCCGTTGGGCCCGAAAATGATTACGTTCATGTGCCGCACCTCCTTAAATGAAAATTTTCACAAAGTCTTATACGGCTTGCTAGTATGTGTCAATAACTAATTCGGGCCAAAAAGCGGCTGGTATGGACTGAGCTCTCGGCAAAAGGGAGGGTTGTCTCGGAAGATAGTTCGCTCCAGATTTCACGCGGTCGGTTTCCAGGTTTTTTAGGAAAGGACTAGTCTGGTTTGCCCCCTGTGTTGTATTATGGTCGACTCCGGGTCAGGGGCTCAATGAGTGTTGTCCCGGAGGGCAAGATCATTGTTCGCGGCCCTGCCTAATAGCCTGGACCATGTCGCTGGCTGCCCGGAAGGGGGATCCGGCTGCACAGATGGCGGAGATGGCCGCCACCCCGGCCGCTCCTGCCCGGATGACCTCGGCTGCGTTATCAGCGGATATGGAGCCGATCCCCACCAAGGGCAGGGAGGTTTTTTCCCGGATCCGGGACAGCCCCTCGATTCCCAGACTGGGCTTGGGGTCGCTTTTGCTGGAGGTTCCGAAAACAGGCCCGGCGCCCAGATAGTCCACAGGCAGGCTCTGTGCCTCCTCGGCCAGTTCCGGAGTGTGCACGGAAAGCCCCACCAGGAAGTCCGGACCGGTAAGCAGGCGCACATCCCTGGGATCCATGTCCTCCTGGCCCACGTGCACTCCGTCTGCCCCGCAAGCCAGGGCCACGTCCACCCTGTCGTTGATTATCAGGGGCACTTGCCAAGGATGAAGCATACGTTTCAGCTTTCTGCCCAATTGCAGAAACTCACGGGCGCCGGCGGATTTCTCCCT
>CAYSPQ010000356.1:0-2649 GCA_964432965.1 uncultured Desulfohalobiaceae bacterium | reverse complement strand
AAGCATGGGATTCCCGCGAGAGCAAAGCAGGGAAATGGTTCAGGCCCTGATGGAGGGATCGGTCAAACTGTCAGAGCTGAGCAAAGATTCCGTGACTTCCTTGCGCGAGTCCATAATGTCCCCTGCGGGCACCACGGGAGCCGGTGTTTTGGAGCTGGAGCGCAAGGCGGTGCGCAGCTCCATAGTGGATGCCGTGCTGGCTGCCAAGCAAAGAAGCAGTGAGCTCGGCGGATAAGTGGCTATAGATTTTGCTCCACCTGGAAGTGATTGAGCTGGCCAAAGATTCCTGCTTATGATGCGTGGCAGACAAAAAGGCGGGGACGAGTATAGAACAGTGGCCCCGATCTTCAATCCCTTGGTCGAGCCGTTTCTTAGCGGCATCCGTCGCAGGGTGGCCGAGCTGATCAGGGATACAGGCTGCCGCATGGCGCTAGATGTATGCTGCGGAACCGGAAGACAATGCCTTTTACTGCACAGCATGGGGATCCGGGCGGTAGGAGTGGATATTTCCCCTTCCATGCTTGCGGCAGGCATGAAAGAGAAACCCCCTTCGGTGCATTACTTGCTACAGGACGCCACTCAACTGGGCCTTGCCAGACAAAGCTTCCCGTGCGTCATAGTTTCTTTAGCCCTGCACGAAAAGTCAGCCGAAGGGAGAGAAGCCCTGTTGAGAGAAGTCCTTCGGGTCTTGCAGCCACAGGGGTATCTCTTTTTGGTGGATTTCGCTCTGCCGGACAGCGTTCTGGGAAGGATCATTCGTGGGGGGATATTGGCAAGCGAGTTTTTGATGGGTTCCGAGCACTATAAAAACTTTCGTTCCTATACCCTTCAGGGGGGGCTGCCTGAAGTAATTGCCGGCCTGCCCCTGAAGCATGTCTCCCGATACAGCTGTAAAAAGGGCAATGTGGAGATCAGTGTGCTGACACCTGAGCCTTGCCCGCACTAAACACTTGTTTTAATCAATAATGTCCTGAAACCAGCCCATTAATCTCCTGCCTCTTCATTCCCTCAATCCACTGCACATGCGCTGATAACTATTTCCAGTATCCGGGTGTTTTTTATTCTGGTCTTGTCAACTTTTTTTGTGCTATAGGTGAATCACTGTCTTTTCTATTCAGCAGGTACTTTTTTTGCCGGTTGCTCACAAA
This sequence comes from uncultured Desulfohalobiaceae bacterium, assembly GCA_964432965.1. Lineage (GTDB taxonomy): Bacteria > Desulfobacterota > Desulfovibrionia > Desulfovibrionales > Desulfothermaceae > JAIPDU01. Next base: position 1,501 of record CAYSPQ010000356.1, on the reverse strand, counting down.
TTAAGGGCGAGGTGCTGCATGCTCAATCAAAGAACCATTCTTTGGCTGGAGGAGATGGACAGGAGCAAAATAAGCGAGGTGGGGGGCAAAAACGCCGCTTTGGGGGATGTTTTTCATAAGTTTGGGCAATGCGGTATTAGTGTGCCCTATGGGTTCGCTACTACTTCTGAAGTTTATTGGCGGGTTTTGCGTGAAAACGGTCTGCTGGAGCTGATGCAGGAGCTCCTGCCCTATTTGCAACGGGGCGAAACATCTCTGGCTAAAGTGGGGCGCAGCCTTCGCACGCAGATATTGCAGCTTAGATGGCCGGAAGACGTGGAGGAGGAGATCCGGCGGTCCTATCGCTATCTGTCAGGGCTTTATGGAGTGGAGAATCTGGATGTGGCAGTGCGCAGCAGCGTGGTCGCCGATGATCTGCCTCAGGCCAGCTTTGCCGGCCAGCCGGAGAGCTTGCTCAATATCTCTGGGGAGAATCAGCTATTGGAGGCTATTCGCAATTGCTTTGCCTCCCTTTTTACTGATCGGGCTATAAGCTATCGGCAGGAGCAAGGGATCGATCACCTTGGGGTATCTGTTTCCGCGGGTATTCAGAAGATGGTCCGCTCCGACCTGGCCGGTGCCGGATTGGTTACCTCCATGGATACCGAAACTGGATTCCCCCATCTTGCGGTTATCAAAGCGGCTTGGGGTCTGGGAGAGGGTATAATGCAAGGGACTGTGACTCCGGATGTTTATCGCGTGTTCAAGCCCCTTTTGGACAAGAATAATTACAAGCCAATTGTAGAAAGAAACATCGGTTTCAAGGAACGGAAAATAGTATATACGGATGGATTGAGCAAAAGCACCAAGAGCGTTCTCACTTCTGCGGAGGAAAAGAGTAAGTGCGTCCTCTCTGAAGAGGAAATACTGCTTCTTGCCCATTGGGCTCAGAACATGGAGCAGCATTATGCCCATCATGTGGAGATGGAGTGGGCCAAGGACGGATTGTCCAGTGAGCTCTTCTTGCTGCAGGTCAAAAGGGGAGATGAACGGGCATACAGCAACAGAGGTTGTCTTAAGTACTATACTTTGAAGCAAAGCGGAGAGCCCATTCTTTCCGGCTTGAGCATCGGGGACGCCATTGCCGCAGGACCTGTGTGCCGCTTTAACAGGGCTGCCGAGATAGAGTCCTTTCCGGAAGGGTCCATTCTGGTTACCGAAATGACCGATCCGGATTGGGTGCCCATAATGAAAAAGGCGGGGGGCATTGTTACCGATCACGGGGGGAGGACCTGCCATGCGGCACTGGTTTCCAGAGAGCTGGGTATTCCTGCTATCGTAGGCACCGGTAGCGGGACTCAGGTTCTACAGGACGGGCAAGACATAACCATCTCCTGCGCGGAAGGGGAAGAGGGAATGGTCTACAACGGGTTGCTGGATTACGAAGTGAGCCAGGTGCGCTTGGAGGAGATTCCGGAAACCCGCACTCCTATCATGATGAACATAGGCAGCCCTGCAGCTG
>CAYSPQ010000355.1:0-2662 GCA_964432965.1 uncultured Desulfohalobiaceae bacterium | reverse complement strand
AAAACTGCGCCCCAGAGTTGGCCACGGGACCCATCTAAGCAACAGCGTGGGCCACAACCTACAACATAAAAATACCATATCCTCATGCAGAACATTATGCGCATCGCCATTGTCGGCATAAGCGGCTATACCGGATACGAGCTGGTTAGACTCCTAAGACAACACCCTCGGTTCCAGCTCAATCTGGCCACTTCCAGGCAGGAGCAGGGACACTACCTGCAGGATATCTTCCCCGTCTTCCGGGACACACCTCAGGGTCGGATCACCCTTTCCCCCCCGGATGCGGATCTCATAGCCGAAAACTGCGACCTGGCCTTTCTGGCCGTTCCCAACGGTGCGGCCATGGAAATGGCTGCTGACCTTCTGCAAAGGGGCCTCAAGGTCGTGGACCTGAGCGCGGATTTTCGACTGCGCAATTCTTCCGTGTACGAGGAATGGTACGGGATTGCGCACAGCCAGGGCGATCTTCAGCAACGAGCGGTTTACGGCATACCTGAGATCTACTCCCGCAGCCTGGCCCAGGCCGACCTGGTGGCCAATCCCGGTTGCTATCCCACCTCGGTGATTCTGGGGCTCTACCCCGCCCTGGCACAGGGGCTAATCCATACGGACAGCCTGGTGCTGGACAGCAAGTCCGGGGCCAGCGGAGCCGGCAGGAAGGCAAACACGGATCTCATCTTCTGCGAGGTGGGCAACAACTTCCGCCCCTACAACCTGGGGGGGAAACACCGGCATACTCCGGAGATCGAGCAGGAATTGAGCCGCATAGCCGGGAAGGAGATCACGGTTTCCTTCAATCCACATCTATTGCCCGTGGACCGCGGCATCATCTCCACCATGTATGCTAGGCCTGCTGAGATCGATCCGGAGGAGATACACACCGCATACACCAGCTTCTTCAAGGATCAGGAATGGGTGCGGGTGCTGCCCCTGGGTTCAGTTCCACGGCTCGGCCACGTCCAGGGCAGCATGTGCTGCGACATAGGAATTGTCCCGGATCGCAGGGCGGGGAGAACGGTTATCGTCTCGGCCATAGACAACCTGAACCGCGGTGCCTCGGGCCAGGCCCTGGCCAACGCCAACCTGGTGTGCGGGCTCGCCGCAAGCACCGGCCTGGACAGCCCCAAAAACTAGGCTCTTCCCGGTCCGTGTTCGCCCCCAGAGCAATTGCCCAGGAGTCAAAGCAAGCAATACAGCACAGGAATAAAAATGGAAACGGTGAGTTGCCTTTGATAACACACCGCTTCTTTTCCCTCTCTCAGCAAGGGAACGAGAATTTCCTTGCTTGTTCTTGCGCAGAGAGAAGAAGCGAGCTAGCGTCTTTTCCTGTCTATATTGACGTTAAGGCAGAACACACGGTCAACCAGTTGGGGAAAAGACACGACAAACCCCTTTGGGCTAGTCCTCATTCCTTTGATCCAGCACCCGCTTGCTCTTGCCGAAGGTGCGCGGCAACTCCCCCGGGTCCTCCACCCGGACCTTGGGGGTGACCATCAGTTGCCGGCGCAGGGCCTCGGAGACATTCCGTGCCAGGGCTGCATCCAGATCCGAGCTGACCCGGCTTTGGCGTTCCACGTAAAGCAGCATCTCGTCTCTTATAGGAGGGAAATGTTTTGGGCTCATCGGATACAAATACAGAAGTTAATCAACCTTTTCTGCAAAAATCTCGACCTTCAGTAGAGATACCACTGCCAGATCTGCGAACCCCACAGGACATAGATCATGCCTCCCAGGCTGAGGAAGGGGCCGAAGGGAATGGCGGCCTGCATTCCCCTGCTTTCCTTTCCCAGCATAAAGATCAGACTGATCGCCAATCCGGCGAGAGCGGCCAGGAAGATCACCAGAGGAAGGGCCTGCCAGCCAAGCAGGGCGCCCAGCAGGAACATCAGCTTTATATCACCCGTTCCCATTCCTTCCACACCCTTGGCCAGCTTGTAGCCCTTTTGCAGAAGCAGAAAGAACCCAGCTCCGGCCACCGCCCCCACCAGTGAATCCACCCAGCTCAAACCCAGGAAAAGAGGAGCGCAAATCAGGGCAGCTGCCCCTCCGGGCAGGGTCATTATATCCGGCAGTATAAAGCTCTCCAGATCGATGGTGCTCTGCACTATCAAAAGCCCGCCGAAAAGGGTAAAGATAAGCAGCGGCAGGGTAAGACCGTATTCCGTGTAAAGCGCTAACATCCACAATCCGGAGACGAGCTCCACAGCGGGATAGCGCCAGCTTATGGGCTCTCGGCAGGTCCGGCATATACCTTTCAGGAGGGCGAAGCTGAAAAGCGGTATGTTTTCCCACCACTTCAGGGAGGTTCGACAGTGGGGGCAGCGAGATCCGGGGAAGATGACCGACTCTCCGCTCAAGTAGCGGGAGATGCAGACATTGTAGAAGCTGCCCAGAACAAGGCCCAGCAGAAAGAGCAACGCCGCGGCAGCGGCGGGAGAAGGATCCAGAGGCATGGGCTCGTCTCCCTGTTACCGGATTTTTCCGTGATTACCTGCCTTCCGGAGAAAAGATTGTTGCAGTCGGCAAACTTCTTTGCTTCCTCCTTAACCCCGGAAAGAAGAAGCAATTCCAGGGCACATATCACCACCTAATGATTTGTCCAGCGTAAATCGTCGTTTTTACTTATCTTCCTGCAAACAGGCGCATGTATTCTGTATTGAGG
>CAYSPQ010000354.1:0-2663 GCA_964432965.1 uncultured Desulfohalobiaceae bacterium | reverse complement strand
TTGCCGCAGGGGAAGGGCAAACGTACAGCTGCTCTGCAGGAAAGGATGGCAAGGACACATCGCCTTGAGCGAGCTAGCCTTGTTTCCCCTGCTCGTGCACCCGCCACATATCTTCATCGGTGAAACACTTTTCCTGGCTGGCTGAGGACTTGCGGGCGTCCTTCTCCACGTCCCTGCTGTCTGTTTTTCCGCCCAGGACCTCCTGATACCATTCGTGCTGAATCAAAAGGTTCATGATTTCGTTTGTGCCGGTCCATATCTGGGACAGCCTCGAATCCCGCAGGATCTTCTCGATAGGGTAGACGTCGGTGTACCCTATGCCGCCCATGACCTGCATGGCGATATTGCTCACCTCCCAGGCCATGTTTGTGGCGTAGTTCTTGGCCTCGCTTACCAAGCGCCTTTTGTTGGGAGCGTCCTCGTCCACCGCCTTGGCCGCCATGTAGACCAGGCCGCGGGCGGCGTCCAGCTGAGTGGCCGCCTCGCTTATCTTGAAGCTTACACCTTGATACCTTCGGATGGGGCTGCCGAAGGCGAAGCGCCTGTCGCTATACCTGGTGGCGATCTCCAGGGCTGTTCGGGCCATACCCAGGCTGGCGGCAGCGGAAGTCATCCGCTCCGGGATCATCATCTGATTGAAGACCAGGGCTCCACCGTGCAAAGAACCCACCAGGTTCTCCTTGGGCACCTCCACGTCGCGGAAGACGAGCCTGCCGGTTCCTCCTCCGCGTGTGCCCATCAACCCATAGGTGTGCTCCGTTTCCACTCCCTTGCCCCGTTCCACGAGCAGGGTGCTGAGGCGCTCGTACTTGTTCGCTTCCGGGTCCGGGTTTGTACGGCAGTAGACCAGGAAGAAGTCCGCCTCTGTCGCGCCGACAACGAAGCGCTTTTGTCCCCGCAGGACAAAGTGATCCTCCTTTTCTATGGCCTGGGTGGTGGACCCGAAGAAGTCCGAGCCTCCGCGCGGCTCGGTTAGGGCTTCCGCGGAGATCAGCTCGCCCCGCAGCATGGGCTGCAGGAATCTCTCCTTCTGCTGCTGGGTGCCGAACTTGCTGATTGCCTCGCCCACGATGGAGGGCATGACGAAGGCGCATCCCAGGGCAGTGCCCAATACGCCGATTTCCTCCTCTGCCTGTGCCTCGGCGGTCCAGCTCAGCCCTCTGCCGCCCCAGGCGGGGTCGAAGCGAAGGCCCAGCAGGTTGCGCCTGCCCAGCTCCCGGACATAGTCCCGGGGATATTCGATCTCCTCGCGATCCATGGCCTGCACGTACTCAGGGGAAACCTCGTCCCGGGCAAAGTCCCGCACCTCTTGCTGGATTTGTTTCTCCTGTTCGTTGAGTAGTTGGGGATAGAACATGGCAATACTTCTCCTTTGTTTTAGGGTTTTTCAGGCTGTGGAGGCTGATTTTTGCGATATGGTGAGCACCTTGAAGGGACGGCTTGAGCCGATCCCGTAACTGCCTCTAAGGCCGGAGCCAGGAATTGCACGGGCAAACAGTGGTGAAACAGATCCTTCTTTCATGGAGGATCCTGTCGCTCTTCCTCCTGAGGGATGCAGTCCAGGCAGTTGCCTGCGCGGAATCCGTCCTGAAATATTTGGACCAGGATGCTCTTCAGGATCTTGATGTGTTGGTCCACCTCCTCCCTGCTTCTTCCGGGATAATTGTAGTAGCTGATAAGCAGTCCGTTCAGGCTGGAGAAGAAGGTGTGGGCCAGGAAACGTGTCTGCCCCCGGTGTCCGTCAGCCTGTATCGCGGACTCGATCCTGTCCATCAGGCCCTTCATGGTTAGGTCTAGCTGTTGCCGGGCTTCTTCCGCAATGCTTCCCTGAAGCATGAACTGGGTCATCATGGCGAAATAATGCTCGTTTTCCCTCAGAAAGTCGATAAGGGTTTCCGCTGTTATCTGAAGGTTGCTTTTATCGGTGGTAGAAACCTGAACGCGGCTTTCCAGCAGCGAGGTGAGCTCCCTGGCCTTGAAAAGGAAGGCCTCCAGGAACAGCTCCTGTTTGTCGCGGAAATAGCGGTAAATGGCAGCATGCGAAATTCCGGCATTCTCGGCTATTTCTCTGAGACTGGCCTTCTGGAGGGCTTTCTCGCTAAAGACCTTTATGGCGGCATTCAATATGATCCGTTTCTTGGCCGAATGGGCTTGCAGCCTGAATTCGCTGAACGTCTGAGGATGATCCATTCTTTTTCCTGCTCTTGTGCTTACCAGTAGATGAAAAAATTACCAGTGGTAATTAAAGTAGTCAAGCATGTCTGACACGCCCTCCTCAAAGTGTTCTGCCTAGTCTAGCAGTGTTCGGGTTTGCGCTGCATCCAAGGGGTTGCCCGCTCCAGCTGTCCGCTCAAGCTGAACAGGAGCCCCTCCTCTCCCATGGGAGCGATGAACTGTACTCCACAGGGCAACCCTTGTTCTGTCCAGTGCAGCGGAAGGGAAACAGCTGGCTGACCTGTTATGTTTGCCACCTGGGTAAAAGGCATGCGGGAAAAACCCCGCATAAATTTTCTTCTTACCTCTCCGGTCCAGGTCAGCAACCGATCCATACGCAGAGAGGATATGAGTCTCATGGCCAATCTTTCCGGACCCTGGGGAGGCACTTCTCCTATCCGGGGCGGGATGGTGGCCATAACCGGGGTAAGCAGAAGATTAAATCTCTG
>CAYSPQ010000353.1:0-2678 GCA_964432965.1 uncultured Desulfohalobiaceae bacterium | reverse complement strand
TTTTTTGGTAGAAGAGGAGCTTGTATGGACACCAGGATAGTACTGCAGCAGTCCGAAATAACCAGTGCTTGGTACAATCCTATCCCGGATTTGCCCACTCGTCTCAATCCACCTCTGGATCCGCAGACGCGGGAACCCTTGTCGCCAGACAAGCTGGAGCAGATATTTCCCAAGGGGCTCATCGAGCAGGAACAAAGCGAGCAGAGATGGATTCCCATACCGGAAGAAGTGTTGCGCACCTATTCCTTGTGGCGTCCCACTCCCCTTGTTCGGGCCGAGCGCTTGGAGAAGGCGATCGGAACACGCTGTCGCATCTACTACAAGGACGAATCCGTATCTCCTGCCGGATCGCACAAGCCCAACACAGCCGTGGCTCAGGCCTACTACAATAAGCGGGAGGGAATATCCAGGCTGGCCACGGAGACCGGAGCCGGACAGTGGGGGGCGGCTTTGGCCTTCTCCTGTCAGATGCTGGGCTTGGAATGCACTATATACATGGTGCGGGTGAGCTACGAGCAAAAGCCTTACCGCCGCACACTGATCCGTACCTATGGGGGCAGAATCCATCCTTCTCCCTCCTGGCAGACAAATGCCGGAGCGGAAATGCTGCACAGCGATCCGGATTGCAAGGGCAGCCTGGGTCTGGCTATTTCCGAGGCAGTGGAGGATGCTGCAAGCAACGGGGCAGCCAACTACAGCCTGGGCAGCGTGCTGAATCACGTGCTTCTGCATCAGACAGTAATGGGACTGGAGACCAAGCAGCAGTTGGAAAGGATCGGGTGCAAGCCGGACTATCTGATAGGCTGCGCTGGAGGGGGCAGCAATGCCGCCGGATTGATGCTGCCTTTTCTGCCGGAAAAGCAGCAGGGAGAAGATATAACCTTTTTGGCTGCGGAACCCAGGGCTTGTCCCACGCTGACCAAGGGGGAATATCGCTATGACTATGGGGATATGACCCGGCTTACCCCGCTGCTAAAGATGTACACCCTGGGCCACGCCTTTATGCCACCTCCCATACATTCCGGCGGCCTGCGCTATCACGGTGGAGCTCCCATCCTGTGTCACCTGGTGCACGAAGGCCTGGTTCAGCCACGGGCCTATTTCCAGCAGGAGTGCTTTCAGGCGGCCCATCTCTTCCAATCCACGGAGGGATTCCTTCCGGCCCCGGAAACCTCGCATGCAATTCGCGCCGCGATAGATACCGCCCGGCAGGCGGAGCCGGGGTCCAACATTGTGCTGCTGTACTCCGGGCACGGCCTTCTGGATCTGAGCGCCTACGAGTCCTACCTGGACGGTGGACTCAGCGATTTCGAGCTTCCGGGGGAGACGATCGAAGAGTCCTTGCAAAAAAGTAGTGATATATAGTCTAGACTTTCCTCTTTATCAAAGAGGAAGCGGAGAAATCAGGTGATTAGATCACCGTTTCCCTTCCTTTTGGGAAAAAAGAGCGGCTAGCCGAAGAGACCCATCTGTGCCGCCTACGCAAGCCCCAGGCTTTGCTTGATTGTAGACCAGTCCAGAAGGGAGCTCACCAGCTTGGAGCCATGGTTTATCTTGACCTGATCCCTTAGCTTGATGCTGTTCATGGTCTGCTCCATCTTCTTGGCCACAGTGTAAGTGTCGTCCCGGACAACGATTATGGGCACCCCCAGATCCTCGGAACGGGCCAAGATGATGTCGTTGGGATAGAGATTCCCGGTCAGGATCAGGCAGGGACATTTACCTTCCAGGGCCACCAGTTGCAGATCAGAGCGGTCGCCTCCCACGATGACCGCGGAATTGGGCCTCTTGCGAAAGTGGATCATGAAGTTCTCCACTTGCATGGTCCCTATGAGGAAGTTCTCCGTAACAATGTCCGATTTCTCCGGTACGGTGATAATCTTTCCTCCTAGCCTGTTGGCCAGCTCCCCTATCCTGATCGCATTGAGCAGGGAGTCCTGGGGTATTATCCCCAGAACCGGGATATCGCGGCGCTCAAGCATCGGCTTGAGCATTTTTTCCGCAGTATCCATGTGCGACTCAGGCACTCCGTTCAGAACTACGCCCATGAGTTCCTCGCCTATTTGTTCCTGGGCGCTGATCAGGTAGTCATAGGAAAAGTCCTTGAGGAAGCGGTCCAAAAGCATAACCTTGGTTCCCAGGCTGCTGGCTACATCGACTCCGGCCACATTGCAGTACTTGCCGGAATGCAGGAAGCTGCCTGCGCCGGACACCAGCATTATGTCCTTGTCTTGACTCAGGATCTCGTAGGCCTGGACAATCCTCTTCATCAGGTCGGGGCAGCCGTGGTAGAATACCTCCATTCGCAGGTCGTGGGTTGCCAGCACCGGTGATATTAGCTCGGGATCCTCCTGCAGCCCGAGAACTTCCTGCACGAAAGCCGCGTCCTCGTCGCAGGTTTTGTCCTCCTTTTGAGCCGGAGAGGTTCCCACTGGACGCATGTAGCCAACGCGGTAGCCTTCCTTCTGCAATTGAAGCCCCAAAGCCATCACCAGGAGGTTTTTACCGGCGAATCCTTGTGCGGAGCCTATATATAGTCCGGGCATTTGTCCTCCTCCTGCTTTTGTTTTGCTGTTAGTGCCCCTGGCAGCCCTGTATAGGAAATAACGTTTCTCTAGCCAGTTATCCTCTAGCCAGTTTCCGGAAGCAACTCGCTAGTCGTTTCTTACCGAAGAGAA
>CAYSPQ010000352.1:0-2685 GCA_964432965.1 uncultured Desulfohalobiaceae bacterium | reverse complement strand
AGGGAGTTGGTCAAAAAGAAGAGGGTACCATAAACTACTTCGGACAACGCCACTATAAGAAACCTTATTTGTTTCAATGTCCTTAAAGGCTCCGGCTACTGCGCAAGCCTCATTCCCGCGTGCGCTCATAACTTCTCCCGCCGACAGTAATCTCTTTACTGCGTCAGGGTAAAGCTCAACATCATCATTAAAAACAAGTAGATAATCAAAATCTTGATGCTTAACATACTTTTCCCAGCCAAACCGCATCCCGCCGGCCCAATAAAGATTACCTGTTCCCTTCAGAACGTTGACATCCGGAAAAGCAGCACGTACAGATTCAGAAGTTCCATCGCTACACCCATCATCAACAAGGCAAATTTCTAACCCAAGTTTACCGCAACAAGGTTAAATTTTAAAAATTTTGGGGCAAATTTGACACCTTTGTTTCTATAACTTACTGAAATAATTCACTGTAGACCTTGCCAACCCTTTTGTAGTGACCCCAAAATAAAAATCACTACTTGACCAAGGCTGTTGTTATGTTACATTAACCACATGTTTATCCGAACAGTTCAGAAAAAATGCAAGAAATCCGGCAGGATACGTGAAGCGCACAAACTCATGGAGTCCGTGCGCACGGAAAAAGGACCCAGACAACAAACCGTGCTACACCTCGGCAACTTGGAACTGGAGCAGAGCAAGTGGAAAGACCTGGCCAAACGCATCGAGGAATACGTCACTGGAAGAAAAAGACTGCTGCCTGTTGAGGAACAAGTCGACAGGCTGGCCAGGCACTATGCCCAGCTCCTGGCTCAGCAGCGACTGGCTGAACAAACCGAGCAGGAACCACAACAGCCCGATTATCAGAGCCTGGATGTAAATGAGACCTCCTCCTCAGAGGCCAAGTCCGTTGGCCCAGAGTATATCGGAGTCGCGGCTATGCAACAGCTCGGCTTCTTCCAGCTGTTCAAGGATCTGAATTTCAAGCCGGAACAGATCAACCAGGCCGCGCTGGCTATTATCGGGCGCTTGATCCATCCCAGCAGCGAAAACGAGCTCAAGCGCTATGCCAAAGAGGAAAGCGCCCTGGACGAGCTTCTGGGCACTAGCTTTGCAAACATGGGCCAAAACCGTCTCTATGAAGCCTCGGATCTCTTGCTGCAGAACAAAGGGGCTATTGAACAGTTTCTGAGCCACAATACTAGAAAAATCCTGGGTCTTTCCGAGTCCATTATCCTCTATGACCTGTCCAACTTCCATTTTGAAGGCAATGCCCGGGATTGCGACAAGGCCGAGCACGGCCAGAACAAGCAAAAACGCAACGATCGCCCTCAGCTCACAGTAGGCCTTGTTATCGACAAACAGGGCTTCCCCAAAAAGAGCCATATCTTCAAGGGCAACATAAGTGAGCCATCCACCCTGATGGGGATGGTCCAGGACATGCACGGCAGGGCCCGCGGCGGACAGCAGCCCCTGCCTGTGGACAAGCCGACAGTGGTCCTGGATGCCGGGATTGCCTCGGAAGGCAATCTTGAGGCCCTCAAGGAACAGGGATTTTCCTATATCGTGGTCTCCAGATCACGGCCCAAGCATATCCCGGATCAGGAATTTGACGAAATCAAGCCCGGAATCAAGGCCCGGTGCATCCAGATGGGAGACGAGGTCTTCCTGCACTGCCTAAGCGAAGCCAAGAGCAGGAAAGAACAGGCCATGATCGAAAAGAGCCGACAGAAGATGGAAAAGGAGCTAGAAAGGCTCCGCGCCGGGCTGAGCATCAAGGGCCGCCTCAAGAAATACGACAGGATCCTGCAGAGAATCGGCAAACTGCGCCGGAACCACTCCCGGGCATCCAAGGGCTTCCGTATCGATGTCCAGCAAGAAGGCGACAAGGCCGTGGACATCAGCTGGAGCTTCGACGAAAACAAGCTGAGTAAGCCCTATGACGGCACGTACTTCCTTCGCACAGACAGGACGGATATGGATTCCGAGTCCATCTGGCAGATATACAGCATGCTGACCACGGTAGAGGACTCTTTCAGATGCCTGAAAAGCGAACTCGGGCTTCGCCCCAACTTCCACCAAAAAGCTGGTCGTATAGAGGGGCACGTATTTATCACGGTGTTAGCCTACCACCTCCTGCAATGGATTCGCTACAACCTGACCCAAGCGGGGCTCAACCATCTCTGGTCCACGATCCATTCCTGGCTCAGGACCCAGCGGCTGCTGACCACCAGCCTGCCCCGCGAGGACGGCGGTGTGGTTCACATACGCCACTGCACCACGGCCACGCTCAAGCAGGCAGAGGTCTATTCCGCCATGGGCATCAGCAGTGTGCCCCTAAGACAAAGAAAGATGATAACTCAATAAATGTAGTGACGACGATTTAGGGTTTATTTTTAACAACCACTGGGAATCATTGAAGATGCCATAAACGATGCGGTAAAGTTGGGTTAGCGCGGCATGTCGGCAGTGGATACGAGTGGGTAGAAGGTTCCCGGGCGTGTGAGAGGTTGCGGGATGCGACCGCAAACGGGATTCGGGGGGCGCTCAGAACGGCACAACTTGTGACGGTGGTGAAGAACGCCGGGCGGAACCTTCGCTTGAAAGAACAGTTATCGCTGTTGTCGTTGCTGGGGCAGAATTCGCGTGCGCTTCAATCGGATGCCGGACTAGTGTTGAGCGACCAGGGGCTGTTGCAACGCT
>CAYSPQ010000351.1:0-2696 GCA_964432965.1 uncultured Desulfohalobiaceae bacterium | reverse complement strand
AGCGCAGGTTACAGCTCCGGGTAATGTTGTACACCACTACCGGCTTTTTGTCCCGGGAAAACTGTAAAAGATGCGAGGGCAGATCATCGGATCTGCGTCCATAGCGCAAAGCGTCCGACGGCTCCACCGCCCCGCAGTAAAGCTTGGACACACCGATCATAAAGTTTCCTCTTCCCCTCTGCCGCAGCGAGCAGCGGGACTACTGAATCCTCTCCGTAGGACAGGGAGCGGAGCGGATGCTCTTCAAAAGCTCCTCCCTGGACAGTTCGAGCCCCTTGTGCAGTTCCTTCTTCTTCTCTACGGACAGTGTGGCAAAGGATCGCATGGCCAGCAGCTTGTCCAGCTGATCCATCTCCCCGCGTATCTTGCGCAGACGCTCCTGGAATTCCGCGTCCTGGATCCAGAGCCTTTCCGAAATGTCCGCCATGTAGCGAATATCCTGAACCATCTCCTGAAAATTGTTCAAGGAGAGCCTGCGGCGGCTCTCATATCGAGCCAACAAGGAGCGCAAAGCCCTGTTCAGCCAGTTGAACATAGCCTTCTTTGCACCTCCATGATTTTGCCCTGATTTTTAGCTAGCTTTTATCCGGAATCTGGCTAAATTTACTTTTCCCCTGAGGGCAAAAAAAACAGTTGTATAATCCGGTGGCTACTCAGGCCAAGCCGGACCCCCGAAGCATCATGTGCACGGACAGGAAAAAGAGCATGAGAATTACCGGCAAGAGGATGGCGAATACGGCCTTGGCCGAACTTGTGCCGTGCACGTGCCTAAAGCCCAGGAAGGTGCACACCAGCTGCCATACGCCCCCAATCCAGATGCCTAGTACCGGAACAAGGGTAAAGACCATGGCTGCGCTGGAATAGCTAACCACCTTGTAGGTGCCCTCGAATCCCATTTCCCCGTCCTGCAATGCCATTAAGCAAAGATGATAGACTCCGCTCATGAAAAACAGGGATACCGCCATAAACAGCGGATAGAGGACGAGTATGCCCAGAAGCCCCATCTCCAGCAGACCCACTCCCAGAAGGCCTTCTGAGGCCTCGGGCGGGGCCAGGACTCCCGCCCTGGTCCACATATAGTGGGAAAGTATCTGGACCTCCATGAGCAGCACATAGAAGATCAAGGGCATCAACTTGCCCACTCCCAGGGGCATATGGGCAAAGAAGCGAGCTGGTTCGAACAGGACCTGTTTTACGGTCTGGGTCAGGCCGGAGAACAAGCCATGCTCCTGCAGGTTTTCCCAAGGCACGGAGCTCGGCTCCTCCAGGACCTCATCCCCGCCTGCTTCCCAAGCGGGATTTGGGGGGGCCTCCCCGTTTTCCTCCAGCTCTTCCAACTGCCGCCAGATATCCTTCTCCTGTCCCGATGGGTTCTCTTTGCCCCTTCCTTCGAAGTGAGCTAAATCCTCGGATCCGTTTACCTGCTCTGAGGCGCTCTGCTCCGGTGAGTCCATTTCCGACTGCCCATCCTGCTGCTCCGGGGAGGAAAAGTCCTCTTCCTTCTCCTCTCCGCGCAGGGAAAACTTTTCCCCGCACTTGGGACACATGGCACGACTGGCAGTGGCAGGGATCTTTTCCTCGGGAGTGTCCCGGCTGTAACCGCAATTAGGGCATACTATCCGCATATCCGCTCTCGCGCTCTCTTGCCAGTGCCAATGATTTTTGCCAAGCAACTCTATGAGTTGAGCAAGCCTTTCCTCAAAAAGCGTATTGAAGGAAGCCACTAGCACTTTTCCACTTCCGGCTCCCTTTGCCCCTCCGCGCCTAGATCCGCCATCTTGGCCACCTGCTCCGCGCACTGCACGCCATGCATCTGGTCCAGCTGCTCGGCCTCTATGTAATCCAGACCCGCAGCGTCAATGGACAGAGCGGAGTGAGAGGCGAAGATGCCTACATCTCGGATGTACTTCTTTCCCTGGTTGGGAGCGCAATCGCAAATCACGCTTATATCATTGGCGAAATTGACATAGCTCACCTTTGCCGGAGAGAAGCAGTCCGTTACCGCCTTGGCGGCTACAGAGACTCCCTGCAGTATCCTTTCCCTGTTGAGCAGGCTAATGGCCCCTTCCGGACAGCTCATGCTGCAGATGGGGCAGCGCATGCAATATGGGCTGTCGATCACCGCAACATCTCCTTCCAGGCGGGGCAGATCCAGCCAACAAGCCTCGATGCAGTTGCCACAGCCCTGACAGGACTCCTGGTGCACCACCAGATCCAGTAGACGGTGCTCCTCCAGCTTGGTCTTCTGGGTAACGCAGCCCATCCCCAGATTCTTGAGGGCTCCACCGAAGCCGGTCAAGGGATGGCCCTTCAAATGGGAGATCACGATCATGGCATCAGCGTGGTAGATCGCCCCGGCGACCTCCACCTCGGAGAGCATGGGATCCGGGGAGGCGACGCTGACCCCGTTCTCGCCCACCAGGCCGTCGGCCACGATGAAGGGAGCGTATCCGAAACCGTGGGCCACGGCATTGTCCATGTGATCCACCGCATTGCGTCGCTGCAGGGGATAATAGGTTGTGGTGTCCGTGAGAAAGGGCTTTCCGCCCAACTCGCGCACCCGATCCACCACGTGCTTCACGAAGAAGGGCCGCACATAGTTGGGATTGCCCAGCTCACCCACGTGCACCTTTATGGCCACCTTGTCTCCAGGGGAGACCACATCGAAAATCCCTGCCTTGTCATACAGCTTCTTG
>CAYSPQ010000350.1:0-2697 GCA_964432965.1 uncultured Desulfohalobiaceae bacterium | reverse complement strand
AGGAAGAGGAATTCACCTTTCTTTTGTTTACCACATTGCTACACTACGGGGATCGTCCCTTGGTCCTGGTCTCCCTCATGGATATCACTGAGCAAAAGAGGGCCCACCAGGAAACAAGCCACCTTCAACTGATAGAGAGGACTTTGCGAGCCACTGCCCAGAGCCTCATTTCCCTGGTGTCCTTCGAGGACATGTGCGAGCGGATCCTGGAGGCAGGGAAGGAGTTGACAAAGAGCAGTCAAGGCTTTGTGGGGAGCATCGATTCCAATAGCGGTAATCTGGTGGTGCACACCTTCACCAGTATATGGGATACCTGCCAGGTCCCGAACAAGGATTATGTTTTTGATCGCTTCGGTGGACTCTGGGGGTGGGTGCTCAACAACCAAGAGCCCATTTTGTCCAATACACCTGACCAGGATCCCAGGTCCACGGGAGTTCCGCAAGGGCATATTCCCATTTCCAACTTCCTTTCTGTTCCGGTTTTCCTGGAAGGGGAAGTGGTGGGACAAATAGCCTTGGCCAACTCGGAACGGAAATACGGGGAAACGGACTTGGCAGTTGTCCGGCAACTGGGAATCATATTCGCTCTGGCCATTCAGAGACAGAACTATGATATCGAGCTAAGGGCAGCCAAAGAGAACGCAGAAGCGGCAAATAAGGCAAAGACGGAATTTCTGAACAACATGAGCCACGAGTTGCGGACACCGCTCAATGCGGTTATCGGTTTCGCTGACTTGCTTCAGGACAGCACTTTTGGGGAGCTCAATGAGGAACAGTTGGAGTTTGTCAAACATATCTCCCAAGGGGGGTATCACCTGCTGGATCTATTGAATGATGTGCTGGACCTTTCCAAGGTGGAGGCGAACAAGATGCAACTCGAGCCTAGCGAGGTCCAGGTTAGCGCCTTTCTGCAGGATACCCTCAACATGCTGCAGCAGAAAGCCAACAATCATGGGCTTCAGATGGAGCTGGAAATTGCAGAGGATCTGCAGCAGCGAATCATTCAGGCAGATGTACGTAAACTACGCCAGACCATGTTTAATCTGTTGTCCAATGCCACCAAGTTCACTCCCGACGGCGGCAGGATCACGGTTATAGGGGATATAGTTACCTCTGTCACAAAAGGGGACGAGAGGGAAATGCTGCGGATATCGGTTGCGGACACAGGAGAAGGCATCGCCCCGGAGAATCAGGAGCACATCTTCGAGAGATTCGCCCAGATCCGTTCAGGCAAGCAGTCCGAGGGTACCGGCCTGGGGCTAGTGCTGACCAGACGCTTGGTGGAGCTGCACGGTGGCCACATATTTGTGGAGAGCGAAGGAGAGGGAAAGGGTGCTATATTTACCTTCCAAATTCCTATGTTCCAGGACAGCCCTTAAGATCATGGACAGATAAAAAAGGCCTAACCTAGAGGTAGAATTGAAGAATGCCCCGTGAAGGATTACATGAAGGAAAGAAGGGGGACTCATTTCGATCCGGATGTTTTCGATACATTTCTCCAATTGTCAGAGGAATTCCTGCAAATCATGCTGAATTATGCAGATTTCCAAGAAGAGCGGGAAATCGCAGGGCAATAAAGATTTTTTTTCTAGCTGTTTTCCGGGGCATTCTCCTGTTACCACTTACATTTATACTGCCTGCCCCTGGCACTCACTTGAATTTATGTAAATCCGTAAACCTTTCCAGAAATAATTTATGCAAGTGAGTGCCGGGTTGCAGGCGCATCCCAAATGAGAGGAATCCATGGCAGAGATTAAGAAAAGCGAAAACAATCAGACAGCCGTGCTGGAAAAATCGCCTTCCGGGATTCCCGGTTTCGACGACATCACGGACGGCGGCCTGCCCACCGGTCGCCCCACCCTGGTCTGCGGGGACGCGGGCGCGGGCAAGACCATGTTCGGGATGCAGTTCCTGGTCCGGGGCGCCACCCAAGAGCAGGAGCCAGGGGTCTTTGTCGCCTTCGAGGAGACGGAGCTGGATCTGAAGAAGAACGTGGCCTCCCTGGGCTGGGACCTGGATGATCTCGTGGGTCAGCGGATGCTCGCGTTGGAGGACATAAGCGTCTCCGCGGAGGAGCTGACCGAGGCCGGGCAGTACGACCTGGAGGGGCTCTTCCTGCGCCTGGACGCCGCGATTCGTTCCGTCGGCGCCCGGAGGATCGTGCTGGACACTGTGGAGACCCTGTTCGGGGTCTTTACGGACGCCCACCTGGTGCGGGCCGAGTTCCGCAGGCTGCTGCGCTGGCTCAAGGACCGGGGACTCACTGCCGTGGTCACCGCGGAACGCGGACAGGAGGGCCTCACCCGCTTCGGGATCGAGGAGTACGTCTCGGACTGCGTGGTCTCCCTTTCCCAGACCATGCGGGGCCAGACCACGCGCAGGCATCTCCGCGTGCTGAAGTACCGCGGCTCGGGCCACGGAACCAACGCCTATCCCTTCCTTATCGGTCAACAGGGGATCCATCTCTTCGCGGTAACCGAGCTGGGGCTGGACTACCCGGTATACACGGAGCGCATCTCCAGCGGCATCTCCCGCCTGGACGAGATGCTCGGGGGAGAGGGGTTCTATCGGGCCACCAGCATTTTGCTCTCCGGCACCGCCGGCACGGGCAAATCTAGTATCTGTGCTAGCTTTGCGGACGCAGCCTGCGCTCGCGGGGAACAGGTCCTGTACATCTCCTACGAGGAGTCCCGCTCG
>CAYSPQ010000349.1:0-2701 GCA_964432965.1 uncultured Desulfohalobiaceae bacterium | reverse complement strand
AGCAAAGCTAGGGTCTTGTCCTATTTGCATTGTCGCAAAAAAGGAACATCCAGATAGACCTGCGCCTAACATGGTGCAGCGGGAAGCCAAATTTTCGGCCAGGAACTGATTGCATAAACAGGAATCTGCAACCCCTCAGCTTCCGCTCTGTCCCTCCTGCAGCAGCAGGCGCAACTGCGCAGGGGAGTACCCGGTCTGCCGTGCAACACGCCGGAGCTCCTCGAATTCCGGCCTCTTTACCCGCACTCCCCTTGCCAGGTCGATTTCCTTGGCTTCCAATTCCCCCCAGGGTGTGCTCATCCTGCTCCGCCTGCGGGGAGCGACCAGGCGCTCCATCTCACGGCGCCGGATCCCCAGGGTCAGGCTGTAACGGAAGAAGGCCCTGGCCACCTCCGGCTCACTCTCCGGCAGAACCAGCACTTGCAGCAGGCCTCCGGGGCGGTTTTTCTTCATCACCCCGGGAAGATAGATCAGGTCCGCTGCCCCGGCCCTAAGGAGCTCCTGGTAGAGATCTCCCAGTTCCTCCCCGGTCAGATGATCCACAGCGCTCTCCAGGACCGTGATCCGCTCCGAGGCAGCCTCCGGCCCTTGGTAGAGAAACATCCGCAGCCCATTGGGGAGACCCTCCAGCTCCATGCTTCCCCACCCCACTGCGGACAGCAGCAGGTTGCCGCAAAAGCCACGACCGAAGGAGTCCGCTGTTTGATCCAGAATAAGGGCACCGGTGGGAGTGATGATCTCCTGCTGGTAGTCGCTTGGATACACCGGCTTGCCCTGGAGAAGCTCCACAGTGGCCGGAGCGGGCAAAGGGAGCAATCCGTGCTCGCACCGCACGCTCCCCTGGAACCAGGGCAGCTCGGAGGAGTCCACCCTGTCCACTCCCAGGCGCTCCAGTGCCCAGAAAGCCCCCACTACATCCACTATGGTGTCCACCGCACCTACTTCGTGAAAATGCACTGTCTCCGGCTGAATTCCATGCACCCGAGCCTCGGCCTTGGCCAGTCTCCAGAAGGCGCCACGGCTTTTCTCCCGGACCCCTTCGGAAACTGGCATCCGGTCCAGGATAGCCTCTATCTGGGGCAGATGACGCAGCTGTGGGCTTCTCTCCTGCCCAATCTCCAGCTTGCCGCCCTCTATGCCGCTGCGGACAATGCGCCTCAAGCCAAGCCCGACCTCCAGTCCGGCTTCCCGAAGAATGCCCTCCAGTTCCGCCAGATCCAGACCCAACTCCGCGGCCCCGCCCAGAAACATATCTCCGCTTATTCCGGTCTGGCACTGCAGAAATAGACCTTTACCCATATATTCCTTCCTGTTCGAGCAGGATATATTCCTCCCTGCCTACGCGCTTGGCGCAATTACTTCTCGAAAAGCAATAAAGCCGGGCTGAGGCAATACATGATTTGGCTTCTCTTTAAGAGTGCCATCGTCCCATCCGGGCCGGGCAGTTTCCCTCCGGAAACCGGCTGTGCATATCTTTTCCCCATAAGAAACAGAGAAAAGGCCTCGGCATTTTCATCCTTTCAGGGCCGCTCCAGGATTTTCACCTCCACATGCTGACGCCCCCAGGAAAGGGCCTCATCATGATCGCGATAGAAGAGGTCCAGCCTTCTGGGGCCCTGTATGGCCGATCCCCGATCCTCTACCACTCCGTGTCCGTAACCGGGTACATATATCCTGGTTCCAAAGGGGTAGTAATCGGTATCCGCGGCTATGGTTCCGTCCTCGGCCAGGATCCGCCAGGGCAGGATTATGCGCACCGGAATCATCCAGGGACGCTGCAGGCTGTCCACGGAGAAAAGACCCGGGCGGGGCTCGGTGGGATAGGTTCCGCTGGCAGTTCGATCGGTGTGGAGCTCGCCTTCCCGCGGTCCGGAGGTGTTGTACTTGTTCCAGAAATCCAGCTTCAAGTACCTCCAGCTTCCCCTCTCCCAGTCGGTGCATTCGCCGCAGCCACAGTAGGCGGTGACCTCCATCTCTTTGACCTGGGGCTGCTTTGCGCAACCAGTGGCCAGAAGAAGCAGAAGCAGGGAAAAAAGGGCAATCCCTTGCAGGGAACGCATATAAAAACCCTCCTACCAGGAGTAACCATCCCCGGTAAACTAATCTCCGGAGTTGCACCGCAGAAAGGGGCAAAACTCCAGCGCTTGCCGGGTCAAACGGTTGTTTCGGTCGGAATACAGAACCAGCGGCGGCTCCAGGTTGAGCTCCGGTCCCGCGTTCTTGCGGGCCTCCACCAGGACCTGCGCTGCTCCCCGGTCCGGCTTGCCGTGCACCGGACGCATCCGCTTGGGCTCCAGCCGCGATCCGTACAGCCCCCGCAAGAGCTCCGGAAGACGCTCCGCCAGATAAACCAGGCAGACGAATCCCTTGTTCTTTACCGCATAGGAAGCCGCGCTTAAAAAGTCGG
The DNA here is from genome assembly GCA_964432965.1 of uncultured Desulfohalobiaceae bacterium. Classification (GTDB taxonomy): domain Bacteria; phylum Desulfobacterota; class Desulfovibrionia; order Desulfovibrionales; family Desulfothermaceae; genus JAIPDU01. The sequence goes on along the minus strand of CAYSPQ010000349.1, from coordinate 294 downwards.
CCAGGACCGCTCCGCTCTCCGTTCTGGCCCCTTGTCCCCGTCTGGGCTGCCGTCCCTGCCCTTCACGCCTGTACGGAGGATTGAGCAGGACCAGATCAAAGGACTCCGGAGATATAGCCCCGGATTGGCGTATGTCGGCCACGTCGCAGATCTCTGACCGAAAGTGCCCCTGCAGCCCCAGCCTTTTTGCGTTTTCCCCTGCCGCCTCCACCATTTGCGGATCAGCATCAATCCCCAGGCCGCGGAACCCCTCCCTTTGCCGCAGCAGCAGAAAACCCAGAGAGACGGCACCGC
>CAYSPQ010000348.1:0-2737 GCA_964432965.1 uncultured Desulfohalobiaceae bacterium | reverse complement strand
CCCAAGCGACATAGAAGCGGATCTGAGCGGCAGCTTCACGATCGAGTACAGCGAGGATTTCCAGCAGATGGTGCATTGGTACGGGCAGGGGCCCTGGGGCGTGCGTAGGACTGGGGCCATGCTCAATATGCCCCAGAATCCGGTGCCCCATCAAAGGGGCACGGTTACCCACGAGGCTGTCTTCCCCCGCCGCATTCAGGGCGGAGTGCGCGTCAGCCCCATCGACCGGCTGAACGTGATGTTCGACCTCAAGTGGTCCGAATGGTCCATCCGGGACAGGGATGAGTACCACTTCGACCAGGAAATCCAGATGCTGCAGATCGCCAAGCTGGCCGGACACACGGACGGTCCCCAGACACTGGCCACCCCCAGGCATTTCCGGGACACCCTGGACTGGGCAGTGGGCACGGAGATCGAGATACTGGACTGGCTGGATCTCAGCCTGGGGTACGAGTTCCGGGAAAGCTCGGTCCGGAAGGAGTATTTCGATTTTACTACCCCCATCCCGGACATGCACAAATTCGGGGGCGGAGTGGCCATACATCTGGACAACGGGGGCAGGATAGACATAGGCGGGGCCTATCTGCGAGGTGAAGACTTCGAGATCGGGCCGGAGGAGAGCAAGAACCTAACCTCCACGGACTACTTCGACCACGACACTAACATGTTCGCCGGACAGCACGTTACCAGCGAGCTGGATGTGTATCTGTTTACCATGGGCTTTGTGGTCCCCTTTGAATCCTATGTGGACTATCAAAGGGACAACATCCAAAGCCTGAGGGAATGGGCAAGCTTTTTCAATCCCTTTACCCGCACGGAGTAGCAAAGGGCTTGAATCGTGGAGCTGTTGAAACCATAGCTTACGATTCACCTCCCTATGCTGCGGACCGCTCCCCGTTCCATTCCGGAAGATCTTCGATTTGCCCGGCATATTCAGAGGTTGAGGCATGATCCAGGTATTGCAGGACGGTTTTGTTGAACTCCTCTGCTGCCTGGATGTTGCAGATATGGCCGCATCTGGGGATAACGTGCAGCGCGGAGTTGGGGTCCTGGGCCACATGCTCGCGCACGTGCCGCAGGAACAGATAATCCTGGCTGCCGGAAATAAAGAGCTTGGGCACGGAATATATATCCGGATCCAGGAATTTCCGGCAGAACCGGGGAAACTCCAGTAATAAGCTGTGCCACTTCTTGAATTCCGTGGCCCCGAGCTGCCTTGCTTCCCTTACGAACACGGACCTGCTTTTCTTCTGCGCCGGCCCGGGCATAATGATCCAGGCAAAGAACTTGTATAGCCACATGTAGGGCACGAAGTGCTTGAGATATTTGGCTGTATACAGCAGTGTCCTGGTCTGCAGGTTCATGTTCTGAATCGCTCCAACCAGGATCATGGACTTAAGCCTGTGCCCGTGGTGCAGGGCCAGGGTGCAGGCCACAATGCAGCCCAGGGAAACGCCCATTACGTGCACCTTTTTCAGCTGCAGCTCGTCCAGGACGCCTACCACCCCTTCCGCCAGTTCCGGGAAGGTGTATTCCGGCAGGACTTGCCTGGTGCGGCCGTGGCCGTAAAAGTCGGGAAGCAGCAGATTGTACTTGCTGTTCAGCTCTTCGATCTGCTTGTACCAGATGTTGGAGCTGCCTCCCAGGCCGTGCAGCAGCATGATCCATTCCTTGCTTTGGCTGTGGGGCAGAACCTGATAGTTGAGCATAAGAGTTGTCCTGTCTTGTCTTTTAGTTCTATTGGTTTTGCCAACAAGAGCAGTCTGCCCTAACCAAGGCCGTTCGTGTTTACAGAATAATACAAGCAAAATATCAGGTAATTGCTAGTAGTAGGGGTGGAAGGCCTGTAAACTGTGCACCGTGAAGGGAGGCACAGAAGACTCGGGAAACGTGAACGGTGAACAGGGAAGGGAAGGGGAGAATTAAGGGTATCCCGAGGATGCCTTGTTCACAGTTCACCGCTCAGCTCAAGGAGAGGAGATAGGATCTCAGGTTGATCCTTTTGCGGTTTAGTCCCAGTCTGTGGCGAATGCTGTTGCGATGGAACTCCACCGCCCGCTGGGAGATGTGCAGGGCCTGGGCGATCTGCTTGCTGCTCTGCCCCTGCTTGATAAGCTCTGCTACCCGGAGCTGGGTAGGAGTGAGGTTCGTTTCCGGGGAGCGCAGATTAAGGGCAAAGGGAGAGACAATGTTCTCCAGACCGGATTGGGCCTGCTGAAGGCATGCGCGCTGCTGGGGGGTAAGGTCGCTCTCCTGCATCTCCTGCAGATTGGGCAGGATAAGCTCCTGCACCTGAGAGAGCACCTTGCGTTCCATTTCCTTCTTGTCCTGTTCCCTCTTCTCCAGAAGGACCTGCAAGGTGGTATTCATTTCCTCCAGGTCCCTGGCCTTCTGCTCCAGCTCCCTCTGCTTCTGTTGCAGGGCCTGCTGCGCGCTTTCCCTCTCCCGGATCTCCTCCTGCAGCTCCAGATTGGCGCTTTCCAGGGAGGAGGTCCTCTCCCGGACTTTCTCCTCCAGTTCCTCTTTGGCTCGCCGCAGCTCCTCCTCTATCCGCAGGCGATAGCTGATATCCGCAAAGGAGCAGTACAGGCATAGTGGCTCTCCGTGCTCGTCCCGCACCAGGCTGGCTGATAGCTGCACGGGTATCTTGCTTCCCTCTTTGTTTACCCCGGAGATCTCCCCGAACCAGGACCCCTGCTGCAGAACTGTGTACAGGAGCCTTTCCGCCTGCTGGGGG
>CAYSPQ010000347.1:0-2737 GCA_964432965.1 uncultured Desulfohalobiaceae bacterium | reverse complement strand
TCCTCCCTGACCTCGTAACCCATATCCCGGGCCAGGGTTATTACCGCGTCCCGAGTGATGCCGGGCAGAACGGAATCGGATGGGGGAGTGAACAGGATGCTGTTCTTGACCAGAAACAGATTTTCCCCGCTGGCCTCGGAGACGTATCCCTCGGTGTCCAGCATCAGGGCCTCGTCGTACCCATCCGCCAAAGCCTCCCGCTTGGCCAGCACGGAATTGACGTAGTTGCCGCAGACCTTGGACTTGGTCATCATGGCATTTACATGATGCCGGGAAAAGCTCGAGGTTTTGACCCTTATGCCGTTGCTCAGGCCGTCGTCTCCCAGATAGGCCCCCCAGGACCATACCACGATAACCACCCGAACCGGGCTGTCTCCGGGATATACGCCCTTGGCGCCCTCTCCGGCGAACACAAGAGGGCGAACATACCCCTCCCGGAGCTGGTTCGCCTTGAGGGTCTCGATTGCTGCGGAACGTATCTCCTCCCTGGTAAAGGGCACCTCCATCTGAATGATCTTAGCCGAGGTGAACAAGCGATCCACATGCTCCTCCAGGCGGAAAACAGCGGAGGAGCCGTCTGAGCAATGATAGCAGCGAATTCCCTCGAATACGCCATCCCCGTAATGCAGAGTATGAGTCATCACATGAACTGTAGCTTCCTCCCACGGGACCAGTTTTCCATGGAACCAGATTTTTCCCCCATCTTTAGCCATTTCGGGCTTCTCCTTTAGCTGATCATTCTTCCAACTGCCGCTAGTGACTCCTTCACGGCAAAGCGCCTGGAACAAAACCACTCGACCATATCCATCCGCCGCCCGGCAATTGCATCCGCTCCACAAGGGCGAGGGTCGCAAGCATGGCGATACTGACACCCACATTGGCACTGTTCAAGGTGCTTGTCAAAAAAAGGGGGCAACCAAGACCTTGGGCGCGGGCAGACAGAATGCAGGGATTCGCGGCAAGCTATCCCCGGCTGGTGCGAAAAACCATCCGCACGGGAGTCATGGAGAGGGCAAAGATCTTGCGCAACTGCTTTTCCAGGTAGCGGGAGTATTGCTTGCCCACTAAAGACCGGTCATTCAGGAAAAAGACGAAAGTGGGCGGGCTCACTTCCGGCTGCGTCATATAATAGAACTTGGCGCGGCGACCTGCGACAACTGGGGGTTGGTGCTTGCCCACCATCTCCTCCAGGCCTCGGTTCAGCTCTGCAGTGGATATGCGCTTATTGTATTGCCCCCATATCTTTTCCGCCAGGGGCAGGACGCCACCGAGCCCGCTCTTGTTAACACTGGAGGTGAAGACCAAGGGCATATGGGGGCAGATACGAAGCTCCTGCTCAAAATAGGCCTTCACCTTTCCCAGCTTGGGCTTGGGTATAAGGTCTATCTTGTTCACCGCAGCGAGAGCCGGGATCTTCTCCTTCTGCAAATAGTCCAGGATCTTCTTGTCCTGCTGGGTTACCCCCTGCACGGCATCCAGCAAAAGAACGCTCACATCGGCTCTGCTGCTCGTCTTTAACGCACGCAGAACACTGAATTGCTCCAGGGGCTTGTTGACCCTGCTCCTGCGTCTAACCCCCGCGGTATCTATGAATAAATAGCGTTTTCCTCCTCGCTCCAGGGCAACATCCACGCTGTCTCTGGTCGTCCCCGCCCGTGAATCCACTATTAAGCGCTTCTCTCCCACAAAGGCGTTTACCATGGAGGACTTGCCCACATTGGGGCGGCCCAGAAGAGCCATCCGCAAGTTGCAGCTTTCGGGCTCCTCCTCTAACTCCTGCGGCAGGCTCGAGCAGATGGATTCCACCAGTTCCGGCACTGCGAAGCCATGAGCAGCGGAAACACAGAACAGATCCAGCCCCAATTCATAAAAATCCGGGGCCAATCTCTTCTCCAGCTCCGCTCCGTCCACCTTGTTAACCACGGCAAAAACCGGTTTTCTGGATTTGCGCAGAAACTCGGCCAATTCGCGATCCGTTTCCGTAAGCCCGCTGCGACCGTCCATCACTAGCAGAAGTAGCTGGGCCTCCTGAATCGCCTCCCGCGCCTGCTCAAATATGGCTTCCTTCATCTGCGTCCCGGAATCCAGATAAAGGCCCCCGGTATCCACTAAGGAAAAGGACTTGGGGGCATGATGGACCTCTCCGTAAAGGCGATCCCTAGTTACACCGGGCTTGTTGTGGGTTATGGCCTTATCGCTGCGCAAGAGCCTGTTGAACAGGGTGGACTTGCCCACATTGGTGCGTCCGATCAAAGCTACAAGCGGCAGCATACAGCCCGCAGTATATCCATTACTGTTTGACTTTCCTTGCAATTTCACTGGACAGCGGCGGATAAATCACTCCTCTCTCCGTGACTATAGCGCTGACCAAATCCGCAGGCGTGATATCGAAGGCGTAGTTAATGGCCGAAACCCCAGAGGGTGTAATCCGGTGCCCTTCAAAATGGGTAACCTCTTCTTCCGGGCGGATTTCTATGGGTATGTCCTTGCCTCCGGCGGATTCAAGGTCGAACGTGGAGACAGGGGCGGCCACGTAGAAGGGAATCCCGTGATAGGAGGCCAGAAGGGCCAGATTGTAGGTGCCTATCTTGTTGGCCACATCCCCGTTTGCTGCAATGCGGTCTGCCCCCACCAATACCGCGTCCACCTCTCCCTGCCGCATGAGCAGGGCCGCAGCATTGTCGCAGGCTACACGCACAGGAACTTCATCCTGCCACAACTCCCAGGCCGTCAGCCT
>CAYSPQ010000346.1:0-2743 GCA_964432965.1 uncultured Desulfohalobiaceae bacterium | reverse complement strand
ATCTTATTCCAATTTTTCCAAATTATCCAAAGACCAAGCAACGACTTCACTTAATGCAGGATGAATATGCATAGAATCTGAAAGCGGTTGTACAGACCTCGTTTTAGTGTTCATTAGATTCACAACTTCTTGAATTAGGATAGGTGCATTTGAACCTACTATTTGAGCACCTAAAATCTCTCCACTCTTCTGATCCACCAAAATTCTACAAAAACCATCTTCCTCATTAAGAGCATAACCCTTGGCGGTTTCACCATAACTTAACTTTCCGACAAGAACCTCCCTATCACTCTTTCTTGCTTCATTTACACTCATTCCGACCGTAGCTACCTGTGGCCTAGTATAAACAGCCCCAGGAACAGCGTGATAATCAACCGGCTTAACATGATCAGAAAAAGCATTGTGCCAAGCTACCGACGCTTCATAATTGGCCACGTGTTTGAACATGTGTTTACCGATAGCATCTCCTCCGGCCCAGATATTTTCCTTTGTGGTTTCAAGATTCTCGTTAGTGATGATCCATCCCTTCTCATCGGTTTCTACTCCGGTTTTTTCTACTTGTAGGATGTCAGCGTTGGACTTTCTACCGGCCGCCACAAGAAGTTCCTCTCCCGAAAACTTTTGAGTATCCCCTGTATCGGTGTTTTTTGTAAAGGCGATTTTTTCTCCGTTGTTTTCTTTAACTTTCTCTACTCTTTGGCTAGTTTCGATATTCATTCTAGATGAGAGCTTATTTTGAACTGTTTCTGATATCTCAGGGTCATGATTTGGTAAAATCCTATCTTCTTGCTCCAAAATTGTGACTTCTGTATCTACTGCGGCGAAGAAATGTGCGAGTTCAGCTGCTATGAATCCTCCTCCGATGAAGATCATACTTTCTGGTTTTTCCTCGATTTCGAAAACGTTCTTGTTAGTCAGGTAATCTACCTCTTCAATTCCTTCAATTGGAGGTATTAAGGGCCTAGCCCCAGTAAATAAGAAAATTTTGTCTCCTTGAATCTCTTTACCGTCTACTTCTAAAGTGTAATCTTTAACAAACTTCCCGACTTCGTTGTAATAGTCAATTCCAGGTGCTTCTTCTAGATTTTTTGTCATTTTTTTTCTATCTTCTTTGTAGATTTTCTGAGTTCTTTCCATTATTTTATCGAAATCTATTTCAGGTGAGTCAAAGTTTACTCCTAATTCTTTGGCTTCTTTGGCTTCTTGGATGATATCGGCAGGATGAATCATTACTTTTGAAGGTATGCACCCCCAATTCAGGCAGGTTCCGCCGGGGTATTCCTTTTCGATAAGCGCTACATCCAGTCCATGGGAAACGGCTTTAGAAGAGATGTTACTTCCAGAACCAGCACCTACTACAATAACATCATAATTTTCCATAATGACCAGTTTTACTATTACTTTGCAAGGTTAATAATTCTGGACATTTCCGAAAACAATAAATGGTTATATTCGATATTATGAATATGAGAATATGAATGAAATTTCGGAAGATAACGAAGAAATTTACAAAATACATGCTGACCTCTGCCAAATGCTTTCAAACCGGACTCGATTACAAATACTCCATGAGTTAAAAGAAGGAGAGAAAACGGTCAGTGAACTGGTTTCTGAAATTGGGGTTAGACAAGCTAATCTATCACAGCATCTAGCGGAATTAAGAAAACGGGATTTAGTTGAAAACAGAAGGGAAGGAGCGAATGTTTACTATAGCATAGCATATCCTGAGGTAATAGAAGCGTGCGAATTAATGAGGAAAGTAGTTTACAAAAAACTTTCAAAAAACAAGAATCTTATCAAAGAAGAGTGAAATAATCTCTCAAAACTAATTCTCTGGAGATGTTATTTTGAAGAAGATATTAGAAATAAATAAGCCGCTCAAAGAAGGAAGAATTCTAGGAAGACCTAATAGATTTACTCTGAGAGTCAATCTAGAAAACGAAGAAAGTAAGGTATATCTCAGAAATCCAGGGGCATTGACGACAGTTTTTGATAAAAACAACAAAGTATACTGTTCCCCTGTTGAAAATAAAGAAAATCGAAAAACGCATTATGATGCAATCGCAATAAAAACCGGAAAAACGATGGTTACCGTTGATTCTACACTAGCGAACGAAATAGCCTACAAAGTAATTGAAAAGAACCTAATCGAAAAATTATCCCAATATAGGATAGAAAAGAAGGAACCATCAATTAAGGAAAATAAAAGGTCGGACCTGTTGTTAAAAAACGGTGAAAATGACCGTAAATCCTACGTAGAGATAAAATCTTGCACTCATGTTGAAGAAGGAGTTGCAAAATTTCCCGACAGACCCACCAAAAGAGGTCGCGAACATGTTAAAATTCTCACCGAAATGCAAGATATTTTTGAAAATCGGATAATTTTCGTAGTTCAAAGAAGGGATGCTGAATCTTTTTCCCCTTTCTACTCGATTGACGAAAAGTTTGGAAAATTGTTGGAGAAGGCATTTAAAAATGGCGTAAAAATTCGGGCTATATCGACTTACTTCGATCCTCCTTCGTTATTTCTGGCAGATGATGATTTACCAATCGACCTCAGATTCTAGAATTTTTCCTTCTCTGATTTGAAAACTTTTTAAATTTTTTAATTTTCCACTGTCATCAGTACTTCCGATTAACCAAACGATATTATTCCAGAGTTTCATGAATTTTTTATCTTTCTTAGAAAATTTTGCGTCCATGTCTGGATGCGAATGGTAAAACCCTACAATACCGTTTTCAG
>CAYSPQ010000345.1:0-2745 GCA_964432965.1 uncultured Desulfohalobiaceae bacterium | reverse complement strand
ATTCCAGCCAAGGGGTTCTATGCGGAAGAGCAGGCCGAACTCCTTGGCTTTTTTTGAAGGCCACACTTTACAGAAGGAAATAGATTACCCGCGACGCACCCACCACCAAGAGGATGGCTCCTTCCGGGCGGGTTACTCTCCAGTCGCTGCGCATGAAAAGAAGCAGCAATACATAGAATGCTGTGAGCATGCCCAGACCCAGCAGGGCGTCGCCGGTTATCCGGATGGGACTGGAGAGACAGGCCAGCCCTAGCACACCGGCGAAATTGAAGATGTCGCTGCCCAAAAGATTCCCGAAGAGTATATCCTGCTTTTTCTTGAGGATAGAGGCCACGCTGATCACGATCTCCGGAAGCGAGGTCCCCAGGGCGGTTACAGTCAGCCCCAGGGGCCATTCCGGTAATTGCAGGGCCTGACCTACTCCCAGGGCGCCTCTTATCAGTAGGTATCCCCCGCAAACCACTAGGGTCAGGCCCAACAGGAGCTTGCCCCCGTCTCCTGCTGTGAATTTTCCCTTGGGCACCTGTCTGGGTATGTGCCTCTGCTTGCCGTACCTGCGAAGCAAAAGGATAATATAGACAAGCAGGAGCAGCAGAAGGAGCATCCCGGCAAGTCTGCCCAAATAACCATCGCCTGCCCAGACAAGGAGAAAAAGGCTGATTCCCAATAGCAGGAATCCGTCTCTGTGCAGCGACTCCCTGCGCACTGCCAGCGGAGTGGCAATTGCAGCCAGGCCCAGAATGATCCCCAAGTTGAAAATGTTGGAGCCCACCACATTGGCCAGGGCCAGATCACCGTGCTGCTTCAAGGCTGAGGTCAGGGTGGCCGCAAATTCGGGCAGGGAGGTCCCCAGGGCGATAATGGTAACCCCTATGGTCACCTGGGAGACATTGACCCGGATGGCCAGGATGGATGCCTTTTCCACGGTCCAGTCCGCACCCTTCCACAAAAAGACAATAGCCAGCAAAAGGAAAAGAAGGTGGAGCAGGATTGATTCCATAGACAGTGCGCCGCGGTAGTTGGTCAGGGATTAAGCATTCCCAGGGAATGCAACAGATCTGCGGCGTTTTTCCAGAGTATTCGTTCCCTTATCTCAGAGCCCAGATCCAGCTGCTCCAAATGGCGCAGGCTATCCCCGGGATGATGTTCCATAAGGGGAAAGTCGCTGCCGAAGAGAATTCGATGGGAATAGGCTCGGAAAATGGCCTTCAGGCGGGAGTTGTCCAATTGCAGATTGGAATTGCCCAGAGCCCAGGAGGTGTCCAGGTAGACCCGGGGATAGGATTCGAGCAAGGAGACGGCCTGTTCCAACTGGTACAGGCCCAGGTGGGGCAGGATAAGGCGCAGTCTGGGCATGGCGTCCAGAACGGGAAAAAGCTTTTCCAGGCCCAGGCTCCGGTATTCGGCATGATGGGGCTGATAGGGAGCGGTCCCCGCATGGGCTATGACCGGTTTGTCCCTTTTCCAGGCAGCCCAGTAGATGGAAAACAGAGAGGGATCGTCCGCGGGATATCCCAGGACCGCCAGCTGAAGCTTGATGCCGGCAAAGCCCCAGGAGTCCAGGGCGGTTTCCAGAATCTCCTCGCGGTCCTCGTCCAGGGGGTGAACTGTAGCAAAGGGCACCAGTTCTGGATGGAGCTGGCAATAGTTTCTTATCCAACGATTCAGATCCCTGGACATTCCCGGCTTGTGGCAGTAGGGCAGGAGAAAGGCCCGTTGTGCGCCCGATTCTTGCCAAATGGAATACAGGGTGTCGGGATCCTGCCCGGAAAAGGGGATATTCCAGCCGGCGCGGCGGAACCATTTCCAAATAGCTTGCAGCAGTTTGTCCGGAAACAAGTGTACGTGGGTATCCCAAAAAGTGTGCATCCATTAAAGACTATCGCAGCTTGATCCTTGGTTCAAGCTCGGCTAGAGCCGAGCAAGAAGTGGCTGGGTCAACTCTGCGCAGTTCCTGAATTGACACTTGGTGTTTACAAAGATAGCGTGATTCAGGTCTTGAATGGAAAAGTTCCCCATGCGCCTGCCTTGAGGCTGCAGATCTGGGCACTGTGAACAACAACGCTTGCCGTTGCCCCAACAGTCAGCTTGGAACACAAAAAAGCTAAAGTTTTACTTTAAATTTGTCATGCTCAATGTTTTACTTTTCCTGACCGCTGTTTGTACCTGCCAACACTGCAGGGCACAGCAAATCATGAAATCATTGGAAAAGAAACAAAGGGGGTGAAGGATCCAACTCCTCAGGCGACCGACGGTCTTACCCCCGAGCATTCTTCTGGACAAGTTATCAGGTTGAGCCCCAAGTTTTACAAAAATCCAGAGCAAGAAAAGGAGTTCGACTATGCGCCAGGTCAACTACGAGCCCCTGAGCCCTCTGCATTTCCTGGAGAGAAGCGCCTTCACCTTTCCGGAAAAAACGGCTGTCATCTATGGGGATCAAAGGACCACCTACAGCCAGTTAAAGGACCGTGTGTTCAGACTGGCCACTGCCTTGAAGCAGCAGGGAGTGGGCAAAGGGGACAAGGTCGCCTTTCTCTGTCCCAATATTCCGCCCATGCTGGAGGCCCACTACGGTATTCCCCTGTTGTCCGCAGTTTTGGTTCCCATAAACATACGCCTCTCCTCGCAGGAGATCTCCTATATTCTGCAGGACTCCGGGAGCAAGTTCCTTTTCGTGGATACAGAGTTCGCGGGCTCCATTCAGCCCGTTCTGGAGGACCTGGGAGATATCCGGCTGATAAATAT
>CAYSPQ010000344.1:0-2745 GCA_964432965.1 uncultured Desulfohalobiaceae bacterium | reverse complement strand
AAGCTCATGGCCATACAGTATCGGGAAGGGGAGTTCAATCTGCTGGTGAATCAAGTGAGCTCCGAACGGGAGGGTTTGGAGGTCTATCGGAAATTGACCAAGGTCTGCAACACCTATCTGGATGTGTCCATTAATTATCTGGGCAGCATCCCCTGGGACAGGAAAATGCCGGAAACGCTGCGCAAGCAAAAGCCTATCGTGGACCTCTATCCCAATTCCAAGTCCAGCACCGCCTTCGGAGAGCTTGGCAGGCACATGATGAACGAATTCTCGGAGAAGAGCTGCAAGGGATCACTGCAGTTCTTCTGGAGAAGGCTTTTCGACTTGAGCGGGGAGAGACAATGATGCAGGAAAAAGAAGTACCCAGCTACGGGGAAGGGGCAGTGGAAGCTTCCCAGGATCAACGCCAGGAATTGATCCGGATGCACATGTCCTTGGTGGAGTTCGTGGTGGACAGGGTGGCGCCCAATGTCCCCGCCTTTCTCAACCGGGACGACCTCAGGGGAGCGGCCATGACCGGGCTGATGGAGGCTGCCAATCGCTTTGATCCGGGCACGGGGTTCCAGTTCAAGACCTTTGCCGAGCATCGCATGCGGGGAGCCATTTTCGACGAAGTGCGCAAGATGGACTGGTTCTCGCGGACCCTGCGGGAAAAACAGTCCAGGTTGCACAAGGCGATCCAGGAGCTGGAGGAAGAGCTGGGCAGGCCTCCGGAAGAAGAGGAGATCTCCCGGGCCATGGGCATGAGCCTGGAGCAGTACGGACAGTTCTTGAGTGAGGTGGGCCATCTGGGATGCGTGAGCCTGAACGCCACTTTGAGGGATTCCGAGGAGGGGGAGAGCTTTCTGGATGTTCTGGAGGACGAGCAGGCAGTCAAGCCGCCGGACAATACGGAGCATAAGGAGCTGGTGGGCATGATGGCAGAGCAGTTGGAAAGGCTCTCCCACAAGGAGCGTCTCGTGGTTTCCCTGTACTATTACGAGGAGCTTTCCCAGAAGGAGATCTCCGAGGTCTTGGAGCTTACCGAGGGGCGTATTTCCCAGTTGCACAGCCAGGCCCTGCACAAGCTCAAGATCCTCATGGACAAATCCCTTTCTCAGCCCTAGATGAAGCGGGGTTCACTGTTGCGGAAAAATTTCTTCATCCGATCTGAATAGAGCGGAGGAAAGGCATGGAAACATCCACCGCGGTAATTCTTTTGGGGGTGGTTCAGATTTTCACCCTTGTTCTGTGTAGCTATCTGGGATGGGTTCTGATCAAACAAAAGCGTGTCTTGCGCTCTCTGGCCATAGCAGGAGAGGAAGGCTCCCACCAGGGGCAGACGGATACGCGCAGCCAAGGGGGAGACCTTGCCCAGGGCAATCGGGAAGGGGTTCAGCAGGCGGAATTCAAGGCTGCTTTGCAAAGGGTCAACTCCCAGCGGGTCGAGGCGCCGGAGAAGTACCGCTACCTGGCCAGCATGGCGGACAAGGGAATGAAGAGCGAGGACCTGGCCCACGGCTTTGGAATTTCCGAGCTGCAGGCGGAGCAGTTGATCACCCTCTCCCGAATGGCCAGCGGCAGTCGCAATTGACATTAACCCGAGTTTACTATTGTAGTGCCCCATAATTTATGCTTTTTCAAAACTAATCAGTAATTACAACATGTTATATGTAAAGCTTTTTAGCTGCTGTAGTGACCATAAGTTGGCTAAAATAAAGGGTAAATCACTTCCATCATTGAATATTATTGCAAAAAAGGAGTAAACCCGGGTTAATAAGTGCTGGTGCGGATCGGCTAAAGTAATTTTCCCCAGGCTCCGATAACAGGGACAAAGGCAATGGGATAAAAGGAGAGACTAGCCATGAGTTCCGGAATGTATAGCGCTCTGTCCGGAGCGATCGCCTCAATGCAGCAGCTGGACATTATCAGCAACAACCTGGCCAATATCAACAATTCCGGATTCAAGAAGGACGAGGTGCAATTCGAGTCCCTGTTTCAGGAGCAGTTGCAGACAAATTGGGGGGATGGAGTGAACTTCAACCGCATCCGGGGCACGAGCACGGATTTTACCCAGGGCGGCTTGAAGGAGACCGGCAGGAATCTTGATCTGGCCATAGATGGGGAAGGATTCTTCAAGGTGGCCACGGAGGAGGGATTTTCCTACACCCGATCCGGTGATTTCCAGCTGCGCGAGGACGGGGCTCTGGTCACCCCCTCGGGAGAGCAGTTGGTGGGAGAACAGGGACCGGTCAGTCTCCCCCATGCACAGGTCAGAGTGGAAGGGGACGGAACAGTGCTGGATAGGGAGGGAGAGGAAGTGGACCGGATAAGCGTATATAACGTGCAGGACAGCTCCCTTCTGGAGAAGCAGGGAGACAACCTGTGGCGCTACACCGGAGAGGAAGGGGATGAGCCGGCTACGGCAGATAAGCTTAGACAGGGGTTTCTGGAAGAGTCAAATGTTAGCACTATGCACGCCATGACCGAATTGATCGAGGCCAAGAGGCTCTTTCAGGCCTATCAGCGCGATATGCAGGCTTATGGGGATGTAGCGGAAAAAGCTATTGAAATAGGAAGGATCGGTTAAACAAGGGGGACTATTCCATGATTACCGCCCTATCTACTGCCGCCACCGGCATGGAGGCCCAGCAGGCCAAGATAGACGTTATCTCCAATAATTTGGCCAATGTGAATACAACCGGATTCAAGAAGAGCCGGACGGATTTCCAGGACCTTTTGTATCAAAACGATAGAATCGTGGGC
>CAYSPQ010000343.1:0-2747 GCA_964432965.1 uncultured Desulfohalobiaceae bacterium | reverse complement strand
TAAACGAAACATAAAGTTGAAATGTAATCCGCTGATTTTCTTGCTTCTTCTTATTCCAAAAGAAGAAAAGCTAGTTTCTTTCGGTATTTTCTTCCCATGGCTCCACCTCGTGCCTCAGAAGCTGAATAAACCGCTGCGAGGCTGGGGAAAGAGAACGCTCTCTATGCAGAGCCAGGTAAAACCATCTCTCAAATTCTTCGCCCAATTCCTTAGTCATTATATCAGGTGTTTTTCCCAAAACCTCTTCCTCAACCAACTGCGAGGTTATACTGACTCCAAGGCCCGCCTGGATGCATTTTAGCACTGCCAAGGTGCTGTCTACCGTTGCCACTACGTTCAGATCGGTCAGCCGTAAATCCAATTGCTTCAATCCGGTTTCCAACGCCTTTCTGGTTCCCGAGCCTTTCTCCCGTATTATCCAGGGTAAAGACTTGAGATCCCACAACTGCAGGGTCTTATCCCCCTCTACGCTCCAGAAACGCCTGTTGCCCAACACAAGTAGCTTATCCCTCAGCAAGGGTCGAAACATTATCTCCGGGTCATGGCCATATGCACCAACAATTCCCATATCCAGTTCACCTACAGCCACCTTCTTCCTGATTTGATAAGAATCGGCAACATGAAGATAGAGGGATACCTGAGGATAGTTTTGATTATACTTTTCCAGAACCCGGGGCAATAAGTAATGTCCGGGTATAGTACTTGCACCAAGAAGAAAATCACCGGCGATCTTTTCTTGCAAGCCATGGACTTCTACCAGGGCTTGATCCACCTGTTGAATTATTTGTTTGGCGTGCGAATACAGTAGACGGCCTGCCTGAGTTGGCACTACCATTCTTCCGAGTCTATCAAATAACTTCTGATTCAACTCACCTTCCAGAAAAGAAATGTGAGAGCTGACTGTGGGCTGTGACAAATACAAATAATCAGCAGCTCGAGAGAAGCTACCTATCTGATAAACATAGCTAAATGTTTTCAACTTATTAAGATCCATAAAATTGATAGTAACAATTAATTTGTCTGATAGGCAGGTGCCAAAAAAAGAGCAGGATAATCCTGCTCCTATGAAAAGTTATTGACTGCTCTGTGATTGGTCCTTGGCTGAAAACTCCACAATCGCCATGGACGCAGCATCACCCTTCCTGGGATGGGCCAACTTAAGGATTCGTGTATATCCGCCGGCCCTGCCCGTAAAACGCGGAGCAATTTCGTCGAACAGCTTTTGCACAAGACCCCTGCTTTCCAAGATTTGATAGGCTTTGCGTCTGGCGTATACAGTATCCTCGAGTCCATAATTAACTAACCGATCGCTGACCTTGCGCAGTTCTTTTGCTTTGGGCTCGGTAGTACGGATCCTTTCCTGTTCCACCAAGGCCTTGCTAAGATTGCGGATCATGGCACTTCTATGCTTAGCGGTACGGTTCAGTTTCCTGCCTTTGCGCCTATGTCTCATGATCTTCTTTCCTCTTGAGCCATTGCTTGTACTTTTCTTCGAAATTATCCAATTGCATTCCCAGATCCAGGTTCATGTCCCGCAGTACTTTAAGAATATCGTCCAAAGATTTGCGACCAAAATTCTTGGCCTTGAGCAAATCATTTTCCGTTTTCTGCACCAACTCGCCAACAAGGTGTATATTGGCCTTTTTCAAGCAATTGCTGGCCCTAACTGGTAGCTCAAGCTCATCGATACTCTTAAAGAGAGTAGGATCCAAGTCCTGCGAGGGATTATCCTGATTCAACTCTAGGGCGTGCCGCTCATCGAAATTGACAAAATAACTAAGCTGATCACGAAGGATTTTAGCACTATAGGCGATTGCGTCTTCAGGTCGAATGGAGCCGTCGGTCCAAATCTCCATTATGAGCTTATCATAATCTGTCATTTGGCCTACACGAGCCTGTTCAACTTTATAAGACGCCTTTCGAATAGGGGAAAAGGAGGCATCCAATACTATGACTCCAATCTGATCAGAAAATTCGGTTTGCTGCTCCATGGGAACATATGACTTGCCCATCCTGACCTCGAGCTCCATGTAGAGCTCTCTGTCCTCGGACTGTGTAGCAATATGCTGCTCAGGATTAAGAATCCTCACATTCTGGTTTTCCTGGATGGAAGCAGCAGTAACCGAACCTCTTTGCTGAGAACGGAGGATCAAAGTCTGAGGTTGATCAGTATCCATGGAGATGCGTATTTGCTTCAGATTAAGAATGACATCGGTTACGTCCTCTTGGACTCCAGGAATTGCAGCATATTCATGTGGGACTCCTTCTATGCGCACAGCTACGATTGCAGCCCCCTGAAGCGAGGAAAAAAGGACCCGGCGCATAGCATTGCCCAAGGTAATGCCGAACCCGCGTTCCAAGGGTTCGCATTCGAATTTACCGTAGGTCTCGTCTGACTCTGTGGTTTTCTCCACTTTTTGGGGTTTTACCAATTCTGTCCAATTACGTGAATTGACCTGCCTATCTTCACTTTTTAGACTCATAATATGTCCAGATATTATTTTAATATTTGATTTATTTGGAATAGACTTCGACTATCAAATGCTCATTTACAGGAAATGTAATGTCTTCTCTTTGAGGCTTTTGCCTGATTCTGCCCTTGTATTCCTGACCATCTACTTCCAGCCAATTTGGGAGACCCCTTCTATCGATGACTTCGCCGGCTTCCTGGACAAAGGGTATCTTTTTTCCCTTCTCGGACAAACTTATTTCGTCTTCAGCTTTAAGCTGATAGGAAGGCAGATCAG
>CAYSPQ010000342.1:2347-2765 GCA_964432965.1 uncultured Desulfohalobiaceae bacterium | reverse complement strand
TGGGGAACCAGCCGGTTTGGGCGGCCAGCATTACCGCAAGCAGGGCCAGGAAAAACTCTGGGATGGACAGTGCGGCGTAGGCGAAAAGTGAAGTGGCGCGGTCGAAAATGGAGTTTTGGTATATGGCTGCCAGAACTCCCAAGGGGATGGACACAGCCAGGGCGAAGAGCACGGAGAGCAGGGAAAGCACCAGGGTAGCCGGAATCCGCTGCCAGAGCAGCTCGGAGACAGGGACCTGATAAATCCAGGAGCGGCCGAAGTCACCTTGCAGGACATTTCCCAGCCAAGCGGCGTATCTTGTGTACCAGGGCTTGTCCAGGGCGAATCTTTCCTCCATTTGTTCGATATACTCTTGCGGGATGTCCTGCTGGGTTCTGGCCACATCCAGGAAATCACCCGGGGCCACAGCCATGAGGAA
>CAYSPQ010000342.1:0-2337 GCA_964432965.1 uncultured Desulfohalobiaceae bacterium | reverse complement strand
AAAAGGATGGGGATTGCGGAGGAAATTCGCCTGAGCAGGAAAGAGAGCATTAGTCGTTCTCGTCCAGATAAAGCTCGTCTATGTTCCAGATGGCGGATCCCATGGCAGGGATGCGCACGTTGTTCCACCTGTCCTTGATTCCCACATAGGAATGAGGGGAAAGAAGATAGAGCAGTGGTAGCTGCCGGGAAAAGACCTCTTGCATTTCATGGATCAGCTCAACCCTTTCCTGGGGATCGAAAGTCCTCTCCGAGGCCCGGAAGAGCTCATCGATTCTAGCCTCCCACTCCGTATGGGGCTCTTCCTGATTGGGGTGCCAGATGTGCAGCCTGCCGGAGCTCAAGTAGATGGATTTACCGCCAGAGGGATCGGGGCCTCCGGTAAAGCCCATCATGGCCGCGTCGTATTTTTGGTGGCGGCTGACCCTGGCCACAAGAGTGCTGAAGTCCATGTAGCGTATTTCCACCCTTATTCCCAACTGGCTCATGTTCTGCCTAAACGAGGAGAGCATCTGGGGTATGTTCCCGTCTCCCTCTGAGGCATATAGCTCGAATTTCACCGGGTTGTCATGCTCGTCGTATAGACGCCCGTCCTCGCCGCGATAAAACCCCTGGTCGCGCAGTATTTCCAGGGCTTTTTCCGGGTCGTAGTCATAGCGGGGAACATTGGGGTTATGCCAGCGCTGGTTTGCCTGGCTGATAACGGAATGCAAGGGTTCGGCCCTTCCGAAGTATACGCTTTCCGCCAGGCCCTGTCTGTCGAAGCCATGGAGTACGGCCCGGCGAAAATGCTTATTGGTGAACCACTCGCGTTTGTGCGGGGCCACATAGGGCTCTCCTTCCTCGTCCGTGCCCGGCTTTTGATTGAACCAGATGAAACGGATGCCGCTGGCTGTTCCCCTGTGGTGGAGGCTATAGTCGTGCAGGTCTGCGTTGCGCCGCACCCCCTCCACATCCCCCGGATCGATGGAAGCAATGTCTATTTGCCCTGAGGCGAAGAGAACCGTTTCCGTGTTTCTGTCTCTTACGTATCTGGTTATCAAGTAGTCGATGTAGGGCAGGCGACGCCCTTCTCTGTCCGCACGCCAATAATGGGGGTTGGGCTCAAACACGGCCCGTTCTCCCGGCCGGAAGGAGCGCAACCGAACAGGGCCAGTGCCAACCCGATCGTCCGGCTCCCGCATGGCGGTGCGCATGCTCCAGGCCTGGAGCAGATCGCCGCTTTCATAGGCATCATGCAAGACATGCCTGGGGAGAATGCCGATAAAGCCAAGGACGTAGAGCAAAGGGGAATAGGGTTCGGCTGTGGTAAAGCGAACTGTATGCTCATCCAGCTTTTCATAATCCAGTGGCTGTCCTGCGATGGTGTATTGACCCTGATAGCGGTTGGGATAGCGTTCGTCGAAAAGGGCGCGGAAGGTGAAGATCACGTCGTCCGCGGTGAAGGGTTCTCCGTCGCTCCAGCGCACTCCGCGGCGCAAGTGCACGGTGAGGGTCTTTCTATCCTCGGAAAACTCCCAGGAGCGGGCCAGCTCCGGAACTACCTCCTCCTGGACGGGATGATACCTGGTCAGGCTGCTCAGGAACCGGCTTATGGCTTCACTGGAATAGGCGTCTTCGGCGACCAATGGATTGAAGGTCCGGGGTTGCTGAGCGGCAGCTCGGACAAACACCCCGCCGTATTTTCCCGGTTCGGACTGAATTATTTCTACGTCCCTAGGAAGCGGATTGTCCTCGCGTTCCAGCTTCGGAATTTCCGAGGAACAGCCTATTGCGGCTGCTAGAAGCAAGAGCAGGCAGGACAAGGAAAGGATGGCGCAGGCCACTCTGGGGAAGACCAGGGCTCGAATCTGCCGAAAGGGCATGGAGATTTCGTACATGATAGTTGTTCGGCTCTGGTGTAAATGGTAACGGTTTTTGCGGACTGGGTGCTACTTTGACTTAAATAAATTATGCTAATACGAAGCGAAGGTGATTGCAATGCGACGAGCAAAGAGGTCCTGTGTCCAGCGCTCACAATTCACCAGTATTTCTTGCGCTTTACGAATGAGCTCGGCAGGGTAAAGCAACTTCCTGGCAGGTGAGGATTGCAACTAATTGGAACCAAAACTGAGAGGCAAAGCCTATCAGTTTTGGTAGTCGTTATGAGGCTCGCTTTTGTCTTAGGATATTCGTTATTTCTGGCTCCTCGGGTGTAAAATGTTCCCGGTTGGACTTGCTCCTGTCCCTACAGGCAGATAGAGGCACAGTCGCGCTGTCTATCTCCTTGGAGGCCAGAAAGCTCTGGACCTCAGTGTGTCTGTGGACCGGATGATCCTGCATTATCAAGTAAAGTCTT
>CAYSPQ010000341.1:0-2767 GCA_964432965.1 uncultured Desulfohalobiaceae bacterium | reverse complement strand
CACTTGGAATTTTTGAACGCCCTGTCTGATAAGGACTTTTTCAACAGCCTGTTAAACAGTGCACCCAGGTGGCTGGGAAAGGGCTTTCCCCTCTTTGGGTTCTACAGGGCAGGGTCGGAACTTGGCCCTTGGGAAGTTGCTCAAAAGAAGTAACAGGCTAATCAGATTTTCCCGAAAAAAGGCCCGCTATGCCGGAAAGAGTGGCAGTCATAGGAGGAGGACTGGCCGGGTGCGAGATCGCCTGGCAACTCAACCGTCGAGATGTTCCGGTAACCATCCTGGAGATGAAGCCTCATCGCTACAGCCCGGCACACAGCGATCCCTTGCTGGCGGAGCTGGTGTGTTCCAACTCCTTCCGCTCCGAGGATACGGCAAGCTGTGTGGGGCTTCTCAAGCAGGAGATGCAGTCCGCGGCCAGCCTTATCCTGGAGGCCGCCCACGCCACCAGAGTGCCTGCGGGCAAGGCCCTGGCTGTGGATCGCAAGGAGTTCTCCTCCTACGTGACCGACAGGCTCCAGTCGGAGCCCGCAGTGGATATCCGTCGCAGGGAGATCGAAACCCTGAGCGACCCGGTTCTTACCCGGTTCGGCCGGCTGGTTATAGCTGCCGGACCTCTGGCCAGCCAGCCCCTGGCCAGGAGCCTGGTGGAGGCCATAGGCCAGGAGCAGCTCGCCTTCTACGATGCCATGGCCCCCATAGTCAGCGCGGATAGCATCAACTGGGAGCGGGTCTTCTGGGGCTCTCGCTATGACCCGGATTCCACGGACTACTTGAACTGCCCTTTGAGCGAGGAGGAGTACCATCAGTTGATCCAGGCCCTGCTCCAGGGGGAGAAAGTGCGGCCCAGGGAGTTCGAAACCCACTTCGAGGGCTGTCTGCCCGTGGAGACGATGGCGGAGAGAGGGGAGATGACCCTGGCCTTCGGCCCCTTGAAGCCAGTGGGCCTGGTGGATCCCCGCACTGGAGAAACTCCCTTTGCCGTGGTGCAGTTGAGACCAGAGAACAGGGCCAAGACCATGTTCAACCTGGTGGGCTTTCAGACCAAGCTGACCTATCCGGAGCAGAGGCGCATCCTGCGCATGATACCCGGTCTGGAGAACGCGGAATTCGTGCGCCTGGGCAGCATCCACCGCAACACCTTCGTCAACTCCCCGGCAGTGCTTCGTCCCAACCTGGAGCTTGCGGCGCGTCCGAACATATACCTGGCCGGTCAGATTACCGGAGTGGAAGGATATGTGGAGTCCGCTGCCTGCGGCCTATGGCTGGGCATGTACCTGGGCAGGGGCGGCGATCTGGAACTTCCCCCAGCGGACACCGCGCTGGGCGGGCTGCTCGGTCATCTGCAATCCGAAAGCAAGAATTTCCAGCCCATGAACGTCAATTTCGGGCTCTTGCCGCCTCTGAAGGTCAAGGCAAAAAAGTGGAGGCGCAAGGAGCTCTATGCGGAGAGGGCGCAGCTCTCTTGGCGGGAGTGGCTGGAACGGGGGGAAAAAAAGGACTGAGAAGTTTGCCTTCTTTTTTTTCGGTAGGCCGGGCTTAGTCTTCTAAGAGTTTTGCCCGGCAGTTCAGGCATCCGTGGCGCGGAGACGCTTTAACGCGCTCATGGCCGCGCCGAAGCCATTGTCTATGTTGACCACGCAGACGCCCGGGGCGCAGCTGTTGAGCATGCCCAGCAGGGCAGCCAGACCCTGAAAGGAGGCGCCGTAACCCACGGAAGTGGGGACCGCCAGGATCGGCTTGTCCAGCATGCCGGAGAGTACGCTGGCCAGGGCTCCCTCCATTCCTGCCACTACTATCAGGAGTCGGGCGGAGTCCAGACTCTGCAAATGGGAGCTTATTCTGTGCAGTCCGGCAACACCTACATCGCAGATGAGTCCCGCCCGTGAGCCGAAAAAGCGCGCCGTTCCCAGGGCTTCCAGGGCCACGGGCAGATCCGAGGAACCGGCGGTGACCACCAGAGTATCCCCCTGAGAGGACCAGGGGGGATCCAGCTCCAACTCGCGGCCCCATGCGAAGAGTCCCGCTTGAGGCCAGAATTTTCCCCCGGAGAAGTGCTGTTGCAGCATTTCTCCCTGTTCCAGGGACAGCTTGGTGGCCAGCACCGCCTGCTCCCGAGAGCTTATCCCGGCTACCGCCTCATAAAGCTGGGCTTGGGACTTGCCCACTCCGAAGACCACTTCCGCCTGACCGGTGCGTAGGCTGCGGTGATGGTCCAGGGAGACTCCCTGGGAAAGCTCCTGGTAGGGCAGATGCTTCAGCTCCCTTTGGGCCTCCTCCGGGCTGAGCTCTCCGTTGTGCACCTTTTGCAGGATGGTGTACAAGCTTTCATGCATGCGCTGTCGCCTCTAATTCCTGGCTACCCGGGTCAGTGACAGCCGGTGCGGGCAGGCAAGATTTACACCTGGGGCTAATTGGTTTAGGGTAATAGCCGTTTATCAGGGCGTTGAAAATCTTCCAATTGCTGCGTTGCTTTAAAAAGTTCAAACTCTCACCGTAGGATAATGCCCTGTCTGATAAGGACTTTTTCAATAGCCTGTTATGGGCAAGAACAGCTAGCTGCAGGTCATTGCCCTGGCCAGATTGATTCATGCCACGGCTGTAATGCATTTGTCCAGAGGGGGAATCTCCGTCCCATTACTTGGGCTGAATGAAAAATAGGAAGGGAGTGGTTATGGCTGTTCTCTCCGAGCAGATCAGTGACTTTCTGAGCAAGAGCTCTTGGATCAGGCGGATGTTCGATGCCGGTGCGGAAATGAAGAACAAGTAC
>CAYSPQ010000340.1:0-2786 GCA_964432965.1 uncultured Desulfohalobiaceae bacterium | reverse complement strand
CGGAAGGGACGGGTTAGAGGAACAGCGGCACTGTTCAGACAAAGAGAGTAAGCAGGGAATATGAACAGCCATCAGCACAGCGATCCCTACGAGGCACAGCGCGAGCGCATGGTGCGCAATCAGATAGAGGCCAGGGGAATAGACCACCCCCTGGTGCTGAAAGCCGTGCGCGAAACCCCCCGCCATCTGTTCATTCCCCAGGAAATGCACCCCATGGCCTATGCGGACAAGCCCTTGCCCATCGGGTACAATCAGACCATTTCCCAACCCTATATAGTGGCCTATATGACCCAGTGCCTGCGGCTCGTGGGAGGAGAGAGGGTCCTGGAGGTGGGTACCGGCCTGGGATACCAGGCAGCAGTGCTGTCCCGCATCGCCTCGGAGGTCTACACCGTGGAGCGCCTCCCGGAGCTGGCGGAAAAAGCCCGCGAGCTGCTGGACAAGCTGGGATACGACAATGTCTTCGTCTCCTGCGGTGACGGCACTCTGGGATGGCCGGAGAAAGCCCCCTTTGACGGGATCATCGCCACTGCTTCCGGTCCCTCCGTTCCGGAATCCTTTCGGGAGCAGCTCCGGGTGGGAGGTAGGATCGTCATGCCGGTCGGATCCCATAGGCTGGGCCAGGACATCCTGCGCCTGACCAAGGGACGCTCCGGAGAGCTCCAGGAGGAGAGGCTTCTGGGGGTGGCCTTTGTTCCCATGGTGGGAGAGCAGGGCTGGAAGGAGTAAGCGGGCTGGCGATATGCTGAGCTTCGACGCCTCCCAGTACCCGCGGGAGCCTGGGGTTTATTTTTTCAAGGACCGGCAGGGACGGATAATATATGTGGGCAAGGCCCGGGATCTGCGCAACCGCCTCGCCTCCTATTTCCGCAGTCCGGAGCAGCTGCCTCCCAAGACCAGGGTGATGCGGCAGCGGGCCCAAAAGCTGGACTTCATTGCCACGTCAAGCGAAAAAGAGGCCCTTCTGCTGGAATCCAGCCTGATCAAGAAGCATAGACCCCGCTATAACGTGATCCTGCGCGACGACAAGTCCTACATCCTCTTCCGTCTGGATCTGGGCTCCCAATACCCTCGCCTGCAGCTTACCCGCAAGGTGCACAGGGACGGGTCCCGCTACTTCGGTCCCTTCACCTCCGCCTCCGCGGCCAGAGAGACCATGCGGGCGGTGAACAGGCTCTTCCCCATCCGCAAGTGCCGGGACAGCGTGTTCCGCAACCGGGTCAGGCCCTGCCTGCAGCACTCCATGGGCCGCTGCCTGGCTCCTTGCGTCCACTCTGTGCCTTTCGAGGAATACGCTCGCTATATCCGGCAACTGGAGATGTTCCTCTCGGGGCGCTCAAAAGAGTTGCTGGATGCCCTGCAATCCGAGATGGAGGAGGCCTCCAGGAATCTGGAATTCGAGAGGGCGGCGAGTATCCGGGATCAGATAAGCGCGGTCCGGCAAACACTGCAGAGACAGTCCGTGATACTTCCCGAGGGCGGGGATGTGGACGCTGTAGGAATCTCGCGGACTCACTACGGCTTGGCCCTGGGTGTGGTTTTCATTCGCCGGGGAACCCTGCAGGACGGCAGGAGCTTCTTCTGGGAGGGTCCCGCAGAGGAGGACGAGAACGGCGGGCAGGAGGAAGTGGGACGAGAAGGGGGCTGGGGCCTGGAGCAGGACAGGGACGTGCTGCGCACCTTCCTGGTGCAGTTCTATGCCCAGGACAGCTACATCCCCGAGGAGATAGTCCTTCCCTTCGACCTGCAGGATCCGGTGCTGGAGGAGATTGTCTCGGAAAGGAGGGGAGGGGCCGTACGCCTCAGGGCCGCCTCCGGGGACAGGGACTATCGCCTTTTGGACCTGGCGGAGAAGAACGCCAGGCAGGGAAGGACGGAGCAGGTGGAGAGTCCGGTTCCCCCGGAGCTGAGCGAAAAGCTTCGCCTTGCCCGGACACCGCGCAGGATTGAGGCCATAGACGCCTCCCATCTGGCCGGTCAGGGCCCGGTGGTGGGCCAGGTAGTCCTGGAGGGCGGCTCCTGGAGGAAGGAGCACTACCGGCAGTACAACTTCCCCGACTTGGAGGGAAGCGCGGACGACTACGCCGCACTGGCCCGGTGGGCAGAGAGAAGGGCTGGGTCCTCGCAGCCTGCTCCGGATCTGCTGCTCATCGACGGGGGCAAGGGACAGCTTGCCGCTGTGCAGCGGGCAATCCTCGGCGAAGGGGAGCATCCCTTGCGCCACACCAGTCTGGTGGCTCTGGCCAAGGGCGAGGAGACGGATCTGGTTTTCCGGGCCGGCCGCAAGAATCCCCTGCCCCTGAAGGGCGGGGACCCGGTGCTGCTCTTTTTGCAGAATATGCGGGATCAGGCGCACCGTTTCGTAAAGAGCCGCCAGAAGCGCAGCAGAAGGAAAAGGACCCTGAGTAGCGAATTGGAGAACCAGCCGGGAATCGGGGAGAAAACTGCCCGTTTGCTCTGGGAGCGCTTCCAGAGCCTGGACCGGATACTGGGCCTCAGCCGGGAGGAGCTGATGGAGCTGCCCGGATTCGGCCCCAAACGCGCGGAGAAGGTGGAGGAGGGCTTGCGGCGGCTTCGCGAGAACCGCTCAGGCGATTTTGCTGCCCAGTGATGCTTTTTCGTGGTTCCCTTTTTAGCTCCGCGGACAGTTCTTGGTCACCGCGCAGAGGAGAATGGGTAAAAAAGCTACGTACAAGTGTTGGCTGTTCTCAGGGTCCAAGAGAGTAGCCGCCGGATAAGACGGAAGACGGGTTTTACAGAAAAAGCCCGAACCGAGGCCCCTGCTT
>CAYSPQ010000339.1:0-2794 GCA_964432965.1 uncultured Desulfohalobiaceae bacterium | reverse complement strand
AACCTTGTAACCTTCAGGCTTTTCCTGCCTCCTGGCTTCCTCTGGCTGATAGGAACAAGCCTTTAAACCCATTCCACCACCCAGCCCCAACAGGGTGCCTATGCCGGCAACTTTGAGAAATTTCCTTCTATTGCTGCCCATTTCCGACCTCCTCTGGAGCGACGTGACAATCCCAGCAATACGGGTCCGTGGATACTGTATCGTGGCAGGCGTCACAGAATTGTTCCTTGCTCTCGTGGCAGCTCATGCAGGTTTTCTGCAGACTCATGTCGTATTCCTGTCCAGTGCTGCTCACATACTGGCTCTCACCATCGCGCACAACCGAGTCCCGCCAGTTATCCAGGAGCCACATGTGATTGTCCCGCATCCAATCCGCATCCTCCACGCACTGCTCCTCCTCTTCGGGAAGCATGAGGTCGGGGGCCTCGTAGGTAGGCTGTCCCAGGCTGAACCATACAGGGAAACTCAGCAGGACAATGAAAATCAGGAGCCCCCCTATAATCCACTTCGCGTGATACATAGACTAGCCCTCCTTTCCTGGCAGGGGTTCACCGCGCAAGTCGGTCTCCCGCTCCTTCTCTCCGCGCATTACCAATGCATTGGCCAGAAGCTCATGCATCCCTGTAACATCGACTCCCGGCACCCAATAATCCATGAGTGGAGGCAAAGCCGCCCGATCAATAGCGCAAATACAGGATAGGGTGTTGACTCCATAATTGTCGTGCACATGCTTTACCGCGTTCGCTCGCGGCAGGCCTCCCCGCATGCGCATTTCGGTGAACTCGTCGTTGTTCAGTCCGGCTCCGCTACCGCAGCAGAAGGTCCTTTCCCGTATGGTCTGCTCGGGCATCTCGTAGAAGTTGTTGCAGACATGCCTTATAACGTAGCGCGGCTCCTCGAAGAGTCCCATGGCGCGGGAGGGATTGCAGGAATCATGGTAGGTTACCACGCGATGGTCATTGCGGCTGGGATCAAGGTTCAGCACGTTGTTCTTGATCAGATCCGCGGCAAACTCGGCAACATGGACCATCTTAGTGCTACTGGCGTTGTGAAAGTCCGTGCCGGTTACCGGACTCCTGTGGGTCTCCAAAAAATTGGCCGGCCCGTTCATGGTGTCCATGTACTGGTGCTTCACGCGCCACATGTGCCCGCATTCACCGCCCAGGATCCACTTGACCCCCAGTCTTTCCGCCTCCGCGTAAATCTTGGCGTTCAGGCGCTTCATGGCTTCCAGAGAGGTAAAAAGACCGAAATTGCCGCCTTCGGAGGCATAGGTGCTCATGGTGTAGTCCAGCCCCAGCTCGTGAAAGAGCATCAGATAGCCCATGAAGGTGTAGGTACCCGGATCTGCGAAATAATCTCCGGAGGGAGTGACAAATAGGATCTCCGCGCCCTTCTTGTTCAGAGGGACTTCGATCCGTTTCCCGGTAATCTCCTCTATGTCGTCCACCATGAAATCGATAAGGTCCTTCAGGGTATGAGGCGGTATACCCAAATGGTTGCCCACGTGGAAGCAGTTGCTCACCGGGCCCATGATCCAGTTGCTCTGTATACCCAGTAGATTGAGCAGCTCACGGCCCATCATGGTGATTTCCGCAGTGTCTATGCCGTAGGGACAGTAAAGGGAGCACCTGCGGCACTCGGAGCACTGGTAGAAATACATGAACCATTCTTTTATCACGTCCTGGGTAAGGCCGCGGCTCCCGCTCAGCTTGCCCAGGATCTTGCCCGCTGTGGTGAAATCCTTGCGGTATACGGAGCGAAGGAGCTCCCCCCTGAGAACTGGCATGTTCTTGGGATCTCCGGAACCTATGAAATAGTGGCACTTGTCCGCGCAGGCGCCGCAGCGGACACATATATCCATGAAGACCTTGAGGGAGCGGTACTTTTCCAGCCTCTCCCGAAATCCCTCGTAAATTATCTCCTGCCAGTTATCCGGAAGCTGCCAATCCTCGTCCATGGGAGACCATTCCTTGGCTCCCTCGTATCCGAAGAATGCGGAGAGCTCCCTGGGCTTGGCCGGATAGCTGAAATTTCCCAGCCTGAACTCCGGGGGGATGTTCTCCATCCAATCCGAACTCGGCGGGGTATAGTCTATGCTCTGGATCAGGTTTTCCGGGTTGGGTGTCTGTGCCATATCTTACTCCTTTTCCACAGGGATGCCGGCTTCTTTCATTGCCTCTCTGTATTCATCCTCCACTTCCTCGTAGGTGTGGACCTTTACTGGATAGTTCCAGGGATTGACATGGCGGCGCTTGCGGTTGTCATTGGGCATATTCCGCGTGGGGCTCAGGAAGACTCCGCCCAGATGCATGAGCTTGCTCCAGGGGAAATAGACCAGCAAAGCGCAAACCAGAAAGAGGTGCATATAGAACCACACGCTCAGGTTCTCGGGGACTGTGGGGCTGAACTGCACCAATCCCATGCTCAGCTCCTTTATGCCGGCCACGTCCGCTCCCACGAAATAGCGCAGCACGAGCCCGCTGATCACTATCCCGAACAGGAGGAACAAGGCAAAATAGTCCGAGGGCAAGGAGATGTAGCGAAGCTTGGGGTCGAAAAGACGACGTAGCAATAGATAGACCAGTGCGATCAGAATGATTATACCCGTGGCATAGATTACCGGAACACCCACCTGCATTATCCCGTCGAAAGTGGGCACCCAGTTGAGGGGGAAGGGCACCGGCTCGGTAAAAAATCGCATGTGGCGAAGAATAATTACAAAGAAGCTTACGTGGAAGGCCAGGGCTCCCACCCACAAAAATTTGGAGGTCCCGTAGCTGAGATGGGGACC
>CAYSPQ010000338.1:0-2796 GCA_964432965.1 uncultured Desulfohalobiaceae bacterium | reverse complement strand
TAGTTGTCCGGTTGCGGGGAATCCCCTTGCAGATAGCGGGTCTCCAGGATCCAGGCCACTGCATCGGGAATGGACAAAAGCAGCCCCTTCTTCTTGAATACCGGGTGCTCGCCACCTATACCCTTGAGCTGGCGAACCACGTCCCGAACCGCGATTCCGGAGCGCAGAGCCAGGGAGACCAGCCTGCCGATGGCTTCCGCCTTGGCCGTAATGGACCTTCCGGAGCGACCGATTATGGCGAAGACCTCGAAGGGCCTGCCATTCACCTCGTTCACCGTCAGATAGAGCGTACCCAAACCGGTCTGCACCTTCTGGGTAAAGCCGTAGATCACCTCCGGACGCTCCCGCACTTCCGATCCATGAGACCTATAAGCGGAGGAGCCGCCTGTGGTCAGAACCTGTTCCTCGCGGCAGCCGTCCCTGTACACCGTTACTCCCTTGCAGCCCATCTCATAGGCCATCCAATATATTCTCTCGATATCCTCCTGAGTGGCACTGTTGGGAAGATTGACCGTCTTGGATACCGCATTGTCCGTATGCTGCTGAAAGGCCGCCTGCATCCGGAGATGCCATTCCGGCTCTATGTCCATGGCGGTGACGAAGGTGCGCCGCAGTTGCTGCGGAAGGTAATCCAGATCCTGTACCCTGCCTTTTTCTGCAACCGTGTCCCTGATTTCCGAGCCGTAATAACCCCAATCCTGCAAAGCCTGTTCGAAGTGGGGATTCATTTCCGTAATGCTCTCCCCTTCCAGAACATTGCGGGAGAAGCACAAGGCGAACAGGGGCTCGATTCCGGAGCTGCATCCCGCAAGCAGAGACAGGCTGCCGGTGGGAGCAATGGTGGTTGTCGTGGCATTGCGGTAGGGACCCTCACTACGTTCCGCAAAGACGGATTCCGGGTAGGCCGGAAAGGGGCCGCGCTCTTGGGCCAGCCTTTGGGAGGCAGCCTTGGATTCGCTTTGCAGGAACTGCATCACCTTCCCCGCAAGGTCCAGAGCTTGCTGGCTGTTGTAGGGGATGCGCAGCATATAGAGAAGATCCGCCCAGCCCATTACCCCCAGTCCGATCTTGCGGTTGCGCCGCACCGTGTCCCCTATCTTCTGCAGGGGATACACCGAGGAGTCGATAACATTGTCCAAAAAGCGCAGGCAAAGGTCTATCCTTTCCCGCAGTCGCTGCCAGTCCACGCCGTCGCTGTCTTCCGTGGAACAAAAGCGGGAGAGGTTGATGGAGCCCAGATTGCAGGCCTCATAGGGCAGAAGGGGCTGCTCTCCGCACGGATTGGTGGACTCGATCTCTCCCTGGGCCGGGGTGGGATTGTCCCGGTTCATCCGATCGATAAAGATTATTCCCGGATCTCCCCTCTCCCAGGCCTTTTGAGACAACTGGCGATAAACCTCTGCGGCATTCAATCTTCCCCGCTCTTCCCCGTTGTGGGGGGCGAACAGCGCATATTCCTCCTCTTTCTCCACCGCCTGCATGAATCGCTCGGTCAGGGCCACGGAGAGATTGAAGTTGTTCAGCTGGTCCTCGTTCTCCTTGGACTTTATGAATTCAACTATATCCGGATGATCCACCCGCAAAACGCCCATGTTTGCTCCGCGCCTGGTGCCTCCCTGCTTGACCTGTTCCGTAGCCGTATTGAAAATCTTGAGGAAGGATATGGGGCCGGAGGCAACTCCCCCCGTGGAACCCACTCGACTGTTCTTGGGCCGCAGGCGGGAGAAGGAAAACCCCGTCCCTCCCCCGGACTTGTGTATCAGCGCTGCGTCCTTGATGGCCTCGAAGATCCCGTCCATGGAGTCTTCCACAGGAAGGACGAAGCAGGCGGCAAGCTGGCCCAGCTCAGTACCCGCGTTCATCAGGGTGGGGGAATTGGGCAGGAAATCCATGCTGGTCATCAAGTGATAAAAGTCCCGAGCCAGCTCGGGGACGGAGTAGGGAGAGTCCTGGTAGCGACTCTCTTCCGCTGCTATGGCCTCCGCCACTCGCCAAAACATTTGGGAAGGGGTTTCCAGGGGGACACCGTCCGAGCCCTTGGCCAGGTAGCGCTTCTCCAGCACCAGATGGGCGTTCGAACTAAGATTCAAGTCTGCTCCGGATTCGTTGTTGCTGTACGAGGCGGCCATAGACTAAAGCTCCCTCCTTCTGGTAGCGCCGATTTTCTGTTGCCAGTCTGCGAAAGTTAATTTAGTTTAGCCCTGCAACGATGCTTGCCAGACACCTCCGGGAAAACATATCTTTCCCGACAATTGGGCAAATTGAGCACATTTTCCTGCAAAAACATAAAGGAAAGGAGAAAGCAATGGACTCCGACAAAGTGTCCAACTCGCAAAGCTCCTCGACGGACCGGGGCTATGCGGTGTCCATGATTATTAACAGCTTCAAGGGCCACTCCAATGTGGAGGTGCACCTCTTTCGCCCCTTCTGGCCCCCGGAAGAGGAAGAGATCTACAATTGGGAGGAAATCCTGGGTGGGGCAGTCTCTCCGGACAGGCCCCTGGACCGGGAAAAGGCCAAGCGGGTGTTCATGGAGACTTTCAACTCACGGGAGAGCGAGCACCTCATGGACTACCTGTGGCAGCGCTACGGATCCCGCTTGGCCTCAGTGGATTGCGCCGAGCTGGAGCTGCCGGTCCCCTTGGACCTGGTGCCCCTGTGCGACATAGGGGAAACCGAATATGTGGGCATTCTGTCTCTGGACCGCATCTCCAGCTACCCCCTGGACTTCCCCGTCCGAGGCGTCTATGACCTGTCCCGGCACGATCCGGCATAATAAGCCGACTGCTTGCTTGT
>CAYSPQ010000337.1:0-2802 GCA_964432965.1 uncultured Desulfohalobiaceae bacterium | reverse complement strand
TAGGTTTGAACGGCCTGGTCACTCAGGCCAGCCTGGAGATGGCGGTAAACGAGTTGCGGCAGAACATGCGAAAGGCAAAGACAATGGCCATAAGTCACAACCAGGATTGCTTGATGGTTTTCAACGCCAGCAATTCCGGAAGCTATCGGGCCTGTCTGGGAGGGGATGTCGACTGCTCCTCTGGGCAGAACATGGTGTTGCAGCAGAGCTTCGAGGACTATCCCGGAGTATCCATGCGGGAGGCAAGTTTTGACGCTGGAGAAAACAGGGTTGTCTTCACCCCGGAGGGAACTATTGAAGGATATCCCGGCGGGCTGGGCGCGGGCTCCGTATATTTCTCAGATGAGGGGGGACGCACCTTGAGAGTGGTTTTTCCCCCTTTCGACAATAACATAAGAGTGGAAAAAGAATAGGACGGGATCGACAATGAAGCTTCACGGCATGGGCAAGGACTCGCGGCAGGGATTCACTCTGATCGAGCTGTTGGTTGTGACTGCGGTATCCGGGCTTCTGCTTGGTGCCATAACCTATCTGTTCATGACCCATCAACAGGTCTATACCGTGCAGGACCAAGTCCATTGCGTTTTCGGTGCATTACGATTGCAACGCTAACGGAACTTGTAACAGTAGAAGCTTCTACTCTTACGATGAGGAAGTCGGGGAGCTGAGAGATATTATGGATCCTAATGAATTGGATTACGATAAATGCATGGAAGTGCAGTTGGATCAAAGCAGAAATAAGAGGCTGTTTTCAGAGCCGGAGACGGGTCCTTCGACACGGTGGCAGCTTTCACTGCTGCCAGGCTTGATGCCGATATATGCGGTGTCGGGGGGAGACACATGTAAGGATCCTAAGGTGCAATGGTTCCTCTGAGGATGAGGTTCCCATTGAGCACGAGTGGATAACGGAAGGTGAGCCAATCTCGGGCATGCCATCTCCAGGAGGAGGAACACGGACACCTGACGGGAGTCTGATAGTGTCTACCTACGGTGGAGGGATGGAAGTGATCGAGGATATTTTTCCAAGTGAAGAGGAAGGACTTGACCCGGCCTACTGGAAAGAGGTGAATTGATCGATAGCTCTGCGTTCGGCCCGGGCACTCCCTCAGTAGCAGGGTGACCCGGGCCGGACGGAGCAACAGATAATGAGCCGCTCTCAGCACCTACGAAACCCGCGAGAGCTGCATTTCCTCCAAGAAAATCCTGACCTGCCGCGTGTCATGAATCCCGGTGGATGTTACCGGCAAACGCGCCTAGATTGCGGCAATCCGGCTCCACATGATAGGGAATTAAGAAGCGGATCGGCGTTACGGGCAAGGCCTGTATGCAGCTTCCCCCTGGAAATGTGGTAGCAACTGATTTGTAGACAGAGGCAGGTACTGATAGGCCCTGGTTCCGGATCGGGAAACAATCCGGAGCTTATTTTAAGCTCAGGAAAGGGTCACCGGGAGAAGGCGGAGAAATCGGGGTCACGGGAATAAAGGACCCTGCTCGTCACCTGGATTTCCCGGATAAAGGGATTGCCCTGATCCTTCATCTTGGAGATTTCCCGCAGGGTGTATACCTTGATGTCTGTGTCCAGCGGAATGGGCAGGAAATGCTCGCGGTAGGCGTCGCTGCGTTGCAGGAAACCCAGCTCGGAGTCGAAGACGATGATCAGTAGGTCCAGATCGCTGTGGGGGGTGAAATCACCGCTCAAGAGCGAGCCGTAGAGGCGTACTTCGCAGACGGTGGGATCGTTCGCTCCGATCCTGGCTGCGATGCTTTCCAGCTCCGGGAGCAGCCTTTCTCGGTCAATGGACGTGACCTCGACAGAATTCGAGGATCGTCTCCGCAGCATGGAGGGCCTCCTGCGCCAGCTGGCGGTCGAAATAATCTGCAGGTTTTCCCGTCGGGAATCCGTTGGGGTATCTTCCCTCTATGTAGTATCTGTCCAGTATTCTAGCCTTGTGCAGTAGATCCTCTCCTATCTGGAAACCCGCTTCCGAGTGCAGAAGGTGCAGCATTTTCAGGATGCCGTGTCCCTTCACGGTGCGATTGTTCGCCAGATAGACCGCCTTGACTGCCTTTTCTCCGACTTGTTGGGACACGAAGCAGGCCCATTCAAAGTATTCGTGCTCCACGTCCAGCTTGGCCCTCCCCAGGTCCCGCTCTGCCTGCATGAGCCAGTCGCGGCTGCGTTCCGGCATGGCTATCGACACTCCTTTAGTGGGAAGTGTATTCGGCCTGTATCATTCATGGATACAAGATCCTTAGATCATGGCTCTTTTCCGCTTCCGCGTTTCTTGGCTACCCCGGGCAATTAATCTCTTATTGCGCAAAAAATATTTTTTCACATCCAGTTGATTCTGTAAATCCCGTTTCCATATTCAATTCCGGGCTCAGAGTAAGAAAAGAGTGATAGACTGATTATTCACGACTGCACCACAGCTACACTCCAGCAGGCAGAGGTCTATTCCGCCATGGGCATCAGCAGTGTGCCCCTAAAACAAAGGAAGACGATAACTCAATAAATGTAGTGACGACAATCCAGGGTTTATTTAACAGCTTTTTAAAATCATTGAAGATATTGTAAACAATGCGGTAAGGTTGGGGTAAGGGTTGACATATAGCGTGGCTTGTCCTCCAACCCAAGCTGAGATAAGATTCAAGAATGGCCCAAAAAGATTACGCGCCTCACGAAGGACTATTCCTCAAGGTCTTCAAGGATCTGGACAACACCAAGGATTTCTTGAAGCAGCATTACAACTACAACGTAACCTAGAGGGGGTAGACAAAAACTCCGGACTCAGGGTAGGATGC
>CAYSPQ010000336.1:0-2807 GCA_964432965.1 uncultured Desulfohalobiaceae bacterium | reverse complement strand
TCGCAGGGAAATCAGCACAGCCCTTATACTGGGCCTCTTCTTCCTCCTGTTGGGCATCGGTGTCTTCCTGCTGACCTGGCAAAATCTCAGCCTGCAGCAGGAGCACGTGCGGGAGCATCTGGAGCAGAGCGCCAAGTCCATTGGCCGGGGAATAGAGGCCAACCTGCACAGAAGGGGCAGGCACGGCATGAGCCCCGGGCCCAGAACCGAGGAGGGCGAGGCCGCAACTGAGGCGGAAGAGCTGCTGCAGGATCTTTTGCAGGAAGGCGAGGTCATGTTCTTCGGCATGTACGGCCCGGAAGGCAGGCTCCTTGTTTCCAGCCAAGACATACTCCCGGTTGATTTCCAACCGTCGCAGCGGATGCTGGAGAGTGCAGCGGAGGAAGGCTGGAGCGGGGAGCGCACCCTGCGGGGAAGGCAGGTCCTGATCCACGGCTTTCCTTCCAGGACAAGGGAAGAAGCCCGGAGAGATCCCTCACCCCGCAGGGAGGACAGTGCAAGGCCGCACGGGCCGTCCCGGGAAGCGGGAAGCATCTTTATAGCCCTTGACATGTCCGGACACCTGGAGGCCTACAGCGGCTTCCAGAGAACCATAATCGTGCAGTCCGGCTTCACCCTGGCCGCCATATTCATCATAGGCAGCCTGATCCTGGGATACTTGCGCAGAAGGGAGCAGGGACAGCAGTTCGCAAGCCTGCAGAACTTCCATTCCACTCTGCTGGACAATATGCCGGACGGTCTCATAAGCGTGAACACCAACCTGGAGGTAACCGCAGCCAATCCTGCGGCTGAGAGGCTGTTGAACAGCCAGGGCAAGCTCACCGGACAGGATCTGGGCAGGTATCTCCGCCTGAGCCGCGTTCCGCGGGACAACTCCAGATGGGAAGAGATGGAAATGGGGGATAGAAGGCTGGAGGTCCTTTTTCTGCCCATTTCCGAGGAACAGCAGCACCTGGTTCTGCTCAGGGACAGGACACAGATGAAAAAGCTGGAGCAGGATCTGGAGCAGTCCAGAAGGCTGGCTGCCATAGGCCGCTTTGCTGCAGGGGTCGCCCACGAGATCCGCAATCCCTTGAGCTCGCTGAAGGGATTTGCCCAGTATTTTCAGCAGAAGATGCAAAAGGACGAATCCGCCTCCCGCTACGCAAGAACCATGGTGGAGGAAGCGGATCGCCTGAACAGGATAATCGGGGACCTCCTGTACCTGGCCCGGCCCAGGGCCCTTAATCCGGAACAAGTGGATCTGGAGGGCCTCTTCTCGCAGATCAGGCAAGTGCTGCGGAGTGACCTGGAGAACAAGCAAGTCGACCTGAAGACGGAAAGCGGGGATTTGTGGATCGTAGCCGATGCCGACCTCCTCAAGCAGGCCCTGATAAACCTGGTCCTCAACAGCCTGCAGGCGGTCTCTTCCCGGGAGGGAGAGATAACCCTTAAAGCCGGGGAAACGGAAGGCGGCATTCAGATAGAGGTTCTGGACAACGGTCACGGAATGGACGAGGCCACCCTGGATCAGGCCCTGGAGCCCTTCTTCTCCACACGGGAAAAGGGCTCCGGGCTGGGCATGGCCATTGTGCACCGCATAGTGCAGGACCACGGCGGCAAGCTGGACATCGGGTCCCAACCGGACAGGGGGACCAGGGTCAGCATTTTTCTGCCCCGGAATTCAACCATTGAGAGGTAGCGCACATATGACGCACAAGCCCAGGCTTCTGGTCGTGGACGATGAAGCGGGACACAGGATGATGATCAGAGCGGTCATGGAAGATGAGGGTTTCGAGGTAGTGGAATCCGGGGACGGCAACAGCTGTCTGGAATTCCTGGAGCGGGAGCATGCGGATGTAATCCTCTTGGATATAAGGATGCCGGGTCTCGACGGAATGCGAGTCCTGGAGCGCATCAACAGGATGCAGATCCCTGCGCAGGTGGTAATGCTAACAGCGCACGGCAGCGTGGATTCAGCTGTGGAAGCCATGAAGATGGGGGCCTTCGACTACATGAACAAGCCCGCGGACATAGAGGAGCTCAAGGCGGTGCTGGGAAAGGCCTACGAACAAGAGAAGGCGGTGCTGGAACACCTTCCGGACGAATCCAGAATCAGCCAATTGCAACAGGAAGTACAGCTCCTTGGGGAAAGCCCGGCGATGCGCCAACTGATGGAGAAAGTGGAGCAAGTGGGACCCACGGAAGTCAACGTCCTCATCCTGGGAGAGTCGGGAACCGGCAAGGAGCTAGTAGCCAGGGCCCTGCACCAGGTCAGCGCACGCTCCAGCGGCCCCCTTATAAGTGTGAACTGTGCCGCTCTGCCCGCTGAGCTGCTGGAGAGCGAGCTTTTTGGATACCAGAAAGGGGCCTTTACCGGAGCAGTAAAGGACAAGCCCGGCAAGTTCCAGTTGGCGGAGAAGGGAACCCTGTTCCTGGACGAGATAGGAGAGCTGCCCCTGCAGCTCCAGGCCAAGCTGCTTCGGGCCCTGCAGGACAAGGTGGTCCATCCCTTGGGGGGCAACAGGGAGATCCGGGTGGATACCCGCGTGCTTGCTGCCAGCAACAAGGACCTGGCCCAGGAGGCGAGAGAGGGCAGATTCCGGCAGGACCTGTATTACAGGCTGAACGTGGTTGAGCTGCAGGTCGCACCCCTGCGGGAAAGACCGGAGGATATACCGGTCCTGGTAAATCACTTTCTTCGCCTGCTTGCGGAGAAGAACAACAAGAGAATCCGGGGAATCAGCAGGGACTTCCTGGAAGCTATGCGCAATTATCACTGGCCGGGAAATGTTCGGGAACTGGAAAATGTGTTGGAGTATGCCATT
>CAYSPQ010000335.1:0-2812 GCA_964432965.1 uncultured Desulfohalobiaceae bacterium | reverse complement strand
GAAGTACTCTATGAAGTGGTTGATCGTTACCAGGAATGACTTTCTGCCGAGCATGAGTTGTTGTGGATGATTGTGTGACCTTTATTTAAATCATTTTGAAGAAAAGTTAAATGTAAATTTTTAATGTTCTAACAAGACTTCTTAGTCTATAAAATAATATAGGGATTCATGGCTTAATTGATAAGATTTTTAATTTTTTCAATCTTTGTTTTAGATTTCCTTCCTTTATAATACTCACTCCATTTTTCTATTTCTCTTTTAATTGTGTCGGTTAGATCATTTTCCTCTAGACCCACTTTGAGATCAATAGCTGTAAGCATTGTATTTCTTACCGATTCATTTCGGAATTTGTTGGTGAAATCAATCTCCTGTTTGATTCTAAAATCTTTTTCAAGTATTTTCCTTTTTACGGTATTCAAAATATAGTAGTAAGGCTCTTCAGTCAATGCTCCTAGTATACCTCTATTGAATCTTCCTAATATCTTTTTATAATAATCATATCTCTGGAGAGCCACATTTCGCCAGTATTTATTGTAAATCCTATCATCTTTAAGCCATTTAGAAACCTCGTTTAAATAATCCAAAAAATCAGAGGAAGTGCTATTTTCTATATTTTTCACTTTGCCGTTTTCAGCCTTTAAAGGAATGATAGAGGCTGATTCAACCTCTTTATCCGCAATTTTAAGATCTACTCCATAACACCATTCAGTTGCAGAAAATCGATCATTATACATCAAAAAATTACCTAGGCTGTAAAAAATAGGTGTCGTACCTTTAATTTCCCATCCCTGAGCACAGTGAGGATGATGAGCAACAATTGCATCTAAACCGATATCTGCAAATCCATGTAATAAGTCTCTCCAAGATCTTGGTGGGATCGGTACATACTCTAGCCCTCCATGAGCCAGTAGAATCTTGATATCATGTTTTTTACTTTTCTGCTTAATTAAATCAGTGATTGCTGGGGTTCTAGCCCACAATGCTCCCGCTTTATTTTTTGCCGCGATCATCAATTCATGTTCACTTACCCCAAATATACCAATTAGAGTCTCACCTATTTGAAATTCCACGGGTTGCAAAGCCTTATTAAGATTTAAACCAGCTCCAAAGGTAGAAACCCCTTTTTCATCACATCTCTCGATGGTTTTTTTAAGACCAGCTTCACCATAGTCCATAATATGATTATTGGCCAAAGAAACAGCATCAAAATCATTGCTCAATAGATTGATAGTTTCTTCTGTTATTGACAATACTGGGCCTGATTTTGGAATTGCATCTCCACTTTTTAAAGGCGCTTCTAAATTACCTACAGAAATTTTAGATGAATTTATATGTTTTTCTAATTCTTTATAAAATGGCTGAGAATCCCAAAAGTCACTATTAAAGAGAATATCTCCTACAAAAAATATTCTTGAATGAGATGTGTTATTAGGTTCACTAATTTCTATTTTCATATTTTATGCTGAATTATGTAACTTTCTTATAACATTTTTTAAATTGTTTGATTGAGTTTTAATAAAAGTCTTAGCTTGGTATTTATATGAGTTTAGCTTTTTTAAAAATTATCCTTACAAAGTAAATAACCATTATATTAACTTAAATCCATCCTAGAGTGAAGAAAAACATTACTCTGTTATATATAAAAATTAAAGGTGAAAATCCTCTTTTTTTACTGAAGATATTAAAAAAGTAAAACTTTTTAAACTAAGATTCAATTAAGAAAAGGGGATTTAAATTTGGAACTTTCGAACATTAATTGATAATATATCACAAAAAGGCCCCATTACAGGGATTCTATCAAGTTTAAGACTTATATCTCCTGATCCTTTTAAGTCTATTTTTCAAGTTTTGGAAAAAGACTTCGAGAACGAAAATCCCCCAAACTTATCTATCATTCAAAGAATACGAGCTTATAAATTAGGGTTAACTAGAAAAATTTATTGTGCATATGGTATTCCTTACAGATCAAATCCTAATTCCTATTTATCTGAATTTAATAGGTATGCCTGTGCCAAATCGATAAATCCTGATCCTGATATATTAGATAATAAGAAAAAATTTTATGAACACATGAGAAGGAAAGGGTTTGGTAATTATCTCCCGAAACTATTAGGAACTATAAAAAGAGGAGAACTCCAGGAGAGTAAAAATTGGAAAAATATTTTAAATGAAAGAAACAAATTTGTTTTGAAATCTTTTTATGGTGGTGGGGGTGATCAGGTATATATTATAGAAAAATCAAATAATCATTTTTTAGTGAACAGAAATAGAAAAATAAGTAATTTTGATGTTTTGATTGATAAATCTCGAAATTATATGATTACAGAGTATAATCATCAAGCGAAGTTTTTAGAAAATATTTATCCGAATTCCGCAAACACCATTAGGCTTTTAACAATGTTTCCTGAAAATGGGAAGCCTTTCATTGCCTCAAGTATTCTAAGAGTTGGTACAGAAAAGTCAGGAGTGAAAGATAACGTAGCGGAAGGAGGATTAACTGCACCAATTAATATAAAAACAGGAGTATTAGACTCTGCCGCGGAAATCACCTCTAAAGGAAAGATAAACATTTATGAAAAACATCCTGACACTAATTCCTATATTAAAGGAATTAAGATCCCTAATTGGGATGACTTTAAATCTAATTTTATTTCTCTAATTAGTGAATTTCCAGAGCTTAAATATATTGGTTGGGACATCCTTTTTACAGATGAAAAAAACTTTGTCATTATAGAAGGTAATAGTCATTCTGATGTATATATATTTCAAGTGCATGAACCTTTACTGAAGGATAGAATAGTTAGAGGTTTTT
>CAYSPQ010000334.1:0-2820 GCA_964432965.1 uncultured Desulfohalobiaceae bacterium | reverse complement strand
AACTTCCATAAACTGCCATTGAATTACCATCGATATGTGATTTCAAAATGGGTTCCAAAAATGATCAATAAAGTAATGCCTAATCGAAATTAAATTACAAGATTATATGGATAAGGCTTTTTGAGGAATACTTATGGGTTCTGCTATAATACTAGAAGGGCACGCAAATGGTTTAGGTCTTATCCGAGCACTTGGAAAAGAAGGTTTAGATGTCTATCTATTAGACGAAAATAAATACAATATAGGTCGGTATTCCAAATATTGTAAGAAATTTTTAAAACCTCCTTATTGGACAGATGAACCTGAAAGATTTGTAGAATATTTAGAGAAAGAGAAGGAAAAACTAGGTTTAAACAAACCTGTAATTTTTCCTACACACAATGATCAAGTATATGTCCTTTCCAAATATAAAGATCGATTGAAAGAAAATTTTCTAGTCACGGTTCCTGATTGGGAAGTGACTGAAAAGTGTTATAACAAGATTTACACTTACAAAATAGCTGAAGAGATCGGTATTCCGATTCCAGACTCATATTACGTGAGAGATGGAGTTGACTTACAAAAAGTCGATGAACTTTTGGACTATCCTTTCATAATAAAACCAGGGATAATGCATAGGTTTTACGAGCACACGGGAAAAAAAGCGTTCAAAGTCGATGATTTTGACGAACTAAAAGAAAAATATGAAGAGGCCTGTGAGGCTGTTGATCCTGATGAATTGATTTTTCAAGAGATCATTCCTGGTGGTCCTGAAAATTTATATTCTCACGGATGTTTCTTTAAAGATGGAGAGGAAGTCAGATCTCTTACGAAGATAAGCAGAAGGCAGGTTCCCATGGATTTTGGGACCAGTACATATGTTGAAAAAGTTGAATCGGATGAAGTTCAGGCCTTAAGTAAGAAGATCCTTAGAAAGATAGATTATTACGGCATGTGCGAAGTTGAATTCAAAAAAGATCCTAGAGATGGAGAATACAAATTTTTTGAGATTAATCCTAGGCCTTGGAAATGGCATTCTTTGTTTTTGGCTAACGGAATAAATGTGCCTTATATGGTGTATAAAGATTTGAACGGTGAGAAAATTGATTTTAACTCAGATGAGGAGTTAGAAGATATAAAGTGGATTGATATACACACTGATGTATATATCTCTCTAAAGGAGATAATGAGAGGTAAATTAAGAATCGGTGATTATCTATCCTCTATCAAAAATAAGAAAACCTTCTCCGTTTTTCAAAACGATGATATTAAGCCATTTGTGATGGAAACATTATTGTTGCCTTATCTTTACCTTAAAAGAACATAGCTTAGTAAGAAAAATCATAATTGTGAATATCAATGAGTTCTAAAAATCAACATTCCAAAAAATCCAATCCCGCGATAATTCTTGCTTATGGTAATCATGTCACTGGATTAGGGATGTTGAGAGGATTAGGGCGGGAAGGGGTTAAGACTTATCTGATTGATAAGGAGAAATTCAATCTAGGTAAATATTCAAAATATTGTGATGAATTTGTTAAAGTCAAAGAAGAGATTATCGCCAACGAAGAAAAATTTATCGAATTTTTAAGGAGTTTTAAAGAGGAAAATGATTTGGAGAGACCAGTTCTCTTTCCAACGAATGATTATTACGTTTACTTACTTTCAAAAAATAAAGCGGTATTAGAGAAGGACTTTTACGTTGGAGTACCGGATTGGGAGATAACAAAAAAATGCTACAATAAAGTTTTGACATACCAATTTGCTGAAGAAATAGGTTTATCCATCCCAAAATCTTTCTTTATGAGAGACGGCATAAGTCTAGAAGAGATAGACAGAGAGATAGATTATCCATTTATCATCAAACCAGGTGTAATGATAGAGTTTTTGAGAAAAACAGGTAAAAAGGCATTTAAGGTGAATGATTTTGAAGAGCTAGAGAGAAAATACGAAGAAGCATCTTCTGCTGTTGATCCAAAAGATTTGATTATACAAGAAATCATTCCGGGCGGTCCGGAAAGATTGATTTCGTATGGATCTCTTTTTTGGAATGGTAAAGAGATAGCTGGATTGGTTAAGAAAAGTATTCGTCAGTTACCGATGGATTTTGGCGTTAGTACTTGCTTAAAAAATATTGAATACGAAGAGATGAAAGAAAAAAGTAAAGACATCTTACGGTATTTAGATTATGAAGGAATGTCCGAAGTAGAATTTAAAAAAGATCCTAGAGATGAGAAATTGAAATTTTTTGAGATCAATCCACGTCCTTGGAAATGGCATGGATTGTTGTTGTCTAATGGACGAAATTTACCATATCTTTATTATCGAAGTTTGATAGGAGAAAATTTTGATCAGAATTTTCGAAATAGTGATGAGATAAAATGGATAGATACTTATCCTGACCTATTGATCTCAGCTAAAGAGATTTTGAGAAGAAATATGAGTGTAAGAAATTATGTAAGTTCAATTAAAGGGGAAAAAACATTCTCAGTTTATAATTCAAATGATGTTTTTCCATTTATAATGGAAACAATTTTGCTTCCTTATTTTTATTTAAAATAATATGGGTTCTAGTGCTTTAAGAGAGGACAAAAAATGAAGTTATTAGTTGGTGTATGGCATCCTGCACACGTTCACACCTTTAAAAATATCATAAAAGATTTAGAGAAAAAAGGGCATAAGGTCAAAGTAGTTGGAATAGAAAAAGGAATAACATTAGAGTTATTGGAATTAAGTGATATTGATTATCAAGTCATTGGAGAAAGTGGTACTAACCGATTTTTTAACCTGTTTAAATTTTTAAATCATTTAGAAATAACTAAAGGCTTATGGAAAATATCA
>CAYSPQ010000333.1:0-2822 GCA_964432965.1 uncultured Desulfohalobiaceae bacterium | reverse complement strand
AGTCAGGATTTGCAAGGAATCAAAGTTTCCATGGCTTCACCGGAAAAAATCCGCGAATGGTCTTATGGAGAGGTAAAAAAGCCGGAAACCATAAACTACCGCACTTTCAAACCTGAAAGAGATGGGCTTTTCTGCGCCAAGATATTCGGACCGGTCAAGGACTACGAGTGCAATTGCGGAAAATACAAACGTATGAAGCACCGCGGTATTGTTTGCGAAAAGTGCGGGGTGGAGGTTATTGCTTCCAAAGTAAGGCGGGACAGAATGGCACATTTGGAGTTGGCTGCTCCTGTAGCCCATATTTGGTACCTGAAAAGCATGCCCTCCAAGATTGCTCTTTTGTTGAACATGACCATGGCGGAAGTGGAAAAGGTTCTCTACTTCGACTCCTATATTGTAATCGATCCCGGAGATACGGGATTGAAACGCAATCAGCTGCTCAATGAGGATCAATATTTCCAGGTCATAGAGACCTACGGAGAAAGCGCTCTCCGGGTGGGAATGGGTGCAGAGGCAATAAAGGAGCTCCTGCAGGATCTGGATCTGGCTCAATTGAGGGAGCAGCTCACCAACGAATCATTGGCCACTAAGTCCCAGGCCAAGAAACGCAAACTCTCCAAGCGCTTGAAAGTGGTGGACGCTTTTCTTGCCTCAGAGAATAAGCCGGAGTATATGATATTGGACGTGATTCCCGTCATTCCGCCGGAGTTGCGTCCCCTGGTTCCCCTGGACGGCGGCAGGTTTGCCACTTCGGACCTGAATGATCTGTACCGACGAGTCATTAACCGCAATAACAGATTGAAGCGCCTGCTGGAACTGGGGGCTCCGGATATCATAATCCGTAATGAAAAGCGTATGTTGCAGGAAGCTGTTGATGCCCTGCTGGACAATGGTAGGCGGGGAAAGGCGATCAACGGCACCAACGGACGACCGCTCAAATCCTTGAGCGACATGATCAAGGGAAAGCAGGGTCGTTTCCGACAGAATCTGTTGGGCAAGCGAGTAGATTATTCCGGGCGTTCGGTTATTGTGGTGGGGCCTAAGCTCAGGTTGCACCAATGCGGGCTTCCCAAGAAAATGGCCCTGGAGCTTTTCAAGCCGTTTATTTATTCCAAGCTGGAAGAAAAGGGGTATGTGAGTACGATCAAGAGCGCCAAGCGGATGGTGGAGAGAGAGGATGTGGTTGTCTGGGACATTCTGGAGGAAGTGGTCAAGGAATACCCGGTAATGCTAAACCGGGCTCCCACTTTGCACAGGCTGGGTTTTCAGGCCTTTGAGCCGGTGTTGGTTGAGGGGAAGGCTATCCAGTTGCATCCCATGGCTTGCATTCCTTACAACGCAGATTTCGATGGTGACCAAATGGCGGTGCATATCCCGCTCTCCATAGAGGCCCGGGTGGAGTGCAGGGTGCTAATGATGGCCACGAACAACATTCTATCCCCTGCGAATGGAGATCCCATCATTCTCCCCTCCCAGGACATTGTGCTGGGGCTCTACTATCTCACTCAGGCCACGTCTCTGGAGCCCGGGGAAGGCAAAATTTTCCCCGACCCCGAGGAGGCCTTGTTCGCCTATGAGTCAGGTATCGTGTCCTTGCATGCCAAGATCAAGGTCCGCATTGGGGACAGCCTGGTGGAGACCACCCCTGGCAGGCTCCAGGTCGGGGACATCCTGCCCGAGGGCGTTCCCTTCTCTCTGGTTAATACCGCTTTGGACAAAAAGGCTCTGGCCACGCTGGTGGCGGAAACTTACAAGCTGGCCGGGACAAAGGCCACTGTAATACTTAGCGACCGGTTGAAGGATTTGGGCTTTGAGTCTGCCACGCGCGGTGGTATAACCATCTCGGTCAGTGATCTCCATTTGCCCGTGGAAAAGAAGAATATTCTGCAGCAGGCTCAGACGGAAATGGAGGAGGTCTACTCACAGCACCGCGATGG
This sequence comes from uncultured Desulfohalobiaceae bacterium, assembly GCA_964432965.1. Lineage (GTDB taxonomy): Bacteria > Desulfobacterota > Desulfovibrionia > Desulfovibrionales > Desulfothermaceae > JAIPDU01. The sequence continues at coordinate 885 of CAYSPQ010000333.1, read as the reverse complement.
CATAATAACCGGCACGGAGCGCTACAACAAGGTGGTCGATGTGTGGACCAAAGCTACCAATGACGTGGCCAAGGCCATGCTCAGCGAGATTTCGGTGGATACAGTCTATGATGAGAAGAACCAAAAAGAGATAGTAAATCCCAGCCTTAATCCGGTGTACATGATGAGTAATTCCGGATCCAGGGGCAATGAGGATCAGATGCGCCAACTTGCCGGGATGCGAGGGCTAATGGCCAAACCCTCCGGTGAGATCCTGGAGACGCCCATTACCTCCTCCTTCCGTGAGGGGTTAACGGTTCTGGAATACTTTACCTCGACCCACGGAGCAAGAAAGGGTCTGGCGGATACGGCGCTGAAGACTGCCAACTCAGGATATCTAACTCGTCGTCTGGTGGATGTGGTTCAGGATGTTATCGTGTCCGAAATGGATTGCGGAACTGTGGATGGCATCGAAATCAGCAAGCAGAGCAAGCCGGGCGAGATCAAGGAGAGCATATATGAGCGGATTGTAGGCAGAATGAGCCTTTTCGATGTATTCCACCCCAGTACGGAAGAGCTTATCGCTTCGGCAAACACTCTTATCGACGACAAGCTGGCCCGAGAGATCGAGGGCTCTGGGCTGCATGCAGTGACCATTCGCTCGGTGCTTACCTGTCAGAGCAAGCGCGGGGTTTGCGCCTGCTGCTACGGAAGGGACCTGGCCAGAGGGGACCTGGTAAACGTGGGAGAGGCTGTGGGGATAATCGCAGCACAGTCCATTGGAGAGCCGGGTACGCAGCTGACCATGAGGACCTTTCACATCGGCGGCACTGCCTCCAAGGAAATCGAGCAGTCCTCGATCAGCGCCAATTTTGATGGTCAGATCATCTTCAACGGGGTCAAGAC
>CAYSPQ010000332.1:0-2836 GCA_964432965.1 uncultured Desulfohalobiaceae bacterium | reverse complement strand
GACGCCCCAACTGTGGATGGCAAGGAGTTCGAGGACGTGACAATTGATCCCCAGGTGCGCACCGGCCTGGCCTACAAGCCGTGGGACAGCCTCACCCTGGAGACGAATGTGGATGTCACGGAGAATGAAACCACACTGCAGGGATACGATACGCAGTACTTCTCCCTGGGTGCGGAATGGAGCATTTACAACGTATTGAACCTGCGGGGCGGGATGTACACCAATCTGGCAGAGGACGATGTGGGCAATGTATACACCGCTGGACTGGGCCTGAACCTGTGGGGGGCCAATCTGGAGGTAGCCGGGGCTGTTTCCGAGGATACAGAGGAGTACGACGGAGACGAATATCCCCAGGAGGCCAGGGTTGCCGCTCAACTGGGCCTGAAGTTCTAGGAGCCCGACAACTGCGCGAATATGCAGGGCTGTGATCTCCCGAGGACACAGCCCTGTTTTTTGCGTGAAAAAGTGGTTGTGCGATGGATGGGTTGCAATATATTTGGCAAAGCCTTTTTCAAGAACCAATTGCCATAAGCCTTTGTCTTTTTTATAGTGGCAAAAGATTATACGGGACGGGATGGGTAAAGGAGCAAATGAAGACGGAAGGAGGGGTTATGAAACAAGGGATGGGATTGCTTCTGCTTTTGTGCGGTTTGTTGCTATTGCTGCCAGTGCAGGCAGGGGCGAAGGACCTGCAGGGGATGATCGGGGTGGGCTTTGACCGGCAATTGATAAGCGGCCTCCAGGATAGTGACCTGGACGGTCAATTCTCGGTCAAGTACTGGCCCTCCAGCTCGTATGCAGTGCAGGGGGTGACCGGATGGAATTTCACGGATGACGGCAAGGACGAGTATACCCTGGGTGGCAAGTTCATCTATCCCTTCCACACCGAGGAGCAACTGTATCTGTATCTGAGCGGCGGGATGCTTTTCCATTATATTGATCCAGATCAAAGGGATAGCGAGACAGCAGTGAACCTCCAGCCAGGGGTAGGGGTGGAATACTTCTTCCAGGGGCTGCCCAACTTGGGAATCTCCACGGAGATCGGCTGCGGCTTCTACTCCAATGGAGACGACAGTTTTTACACCAGCCCCAGCACGGAGCTGGTAGCCGGGGTGCACTATTACTTCTAACCCAAGCGAGCGGTTTCTTCCTGTGTCTCCGTGGGGGCTTCGCCCCCAAGAACTTATTGCCGTGGCTCACAACGGGTCTTGTAAAGAAAGCCTTTATCGCTCGATGGGTGTGTAAGGGTGATCGTAAATGTCCACGAAAATCAGGCAGACAACCTAAACTAAGCGATGAGTCCGCTCAGCTTTGGTTCCAGGCAAGAAAGCCGAGCGGGTAAATGCCTTTATACGGGGCGGGGAAGATAGCTTTTCCGCCCCGGGGCTTCGAGAAGGGAGACGACAAAATGATGCTCAGGTTTCGCCTAACTCCTTCCTACCGATTTTGCACCCACACATGCACATCCGACAACTACTCGCACCCAACAAGACGCTAGTGCAGATTCTGCCGGGGCAAGTAGCCCTTGTTGCGTACGATGCGCAGCATGAGGGCAAAAAAGACCCCTCCCAGGACCATGTAGATCAAGTTTAGCCCCAGGGCCATCTGCATATCCGACCAATTGATCACCTCCTCGGTAAGAACCTGCCGCATTCCTTCGAAGACGTAAGTGGAGGGCAAGCAGAGGGCTACGCTCTGCAGCCAGTCAGGAAGCACATGTACCGGATAGAATACCGCGGAGATGGGTTGCAAGGCAAAGGGCATGCCCCAGATCAGGGCCTCTGCAGCCCTGCCGAAGCGAATGATTATCCCCATGGTGAAAAGCCCTACCGCCCAGCCGAACAGCAGGAGGTTGGCGTAGAAGGGCAAAAGCCCGATTCCCAGTTGCAGTATGTCGAATTGATAGATCACCTGGGCCAGAACCGCCAGGACCAGTGTGGTGACCAATGCCTTGATTACCCCCACCAGACATAGGGCGGAAATGAATTCCGCAATGCTGAGGGGAGAGACGAAGAGGTTGATGAAGTTTCGGACCCAGAACTCCTCGCTCATGGACAGGGATCTGGCCTGCTGGGAGCGGTACAGCACATCCCAGAAGATCATGGCTCCAATGAGGTAGAGGAAGGCCCCGGAGACCTCCAGCTGTTCCAGATAGACCGTGATGTACCCCCAGACGAGGAGCTCCATAACCGGCCAGAAAAAGATCTCCATTATCCTGGGCGGGCTTCTTCGGTGCAGGTAGGCGTGGCGTAAGAGAATAGCCAGAATACGGTTAAAAAGCATTGCTGTCCCTGTTTTGTGGCCGAATTTTCCTTGATTTCAGGTTGTTCGATCTGAGTTGCTCCGGAGGCATCATCGTAGCCCCTGTATATTGACTTCTCCTTGCCAGCAGGACTGTCGGAAATTTCTATATTCAGGCACCTGATCACGGATTCAGCTGATCGATCCAGCCCTTACCTTCCGGGTGTAGTCGCGATCAGGGAAGCCGTTGCTCTTGTCCTCCCCGGCTTCGCTCTCCTCGGATTCGGCAAGGGAAAGGAAGAAATCCTCCAGGGATTCGGCCCTGGATCTGCGGAGCATGTCTTCTGGGGAGGCGTCTCCCACTATCCGGCCGCGGGAGAGGAAAAGCACCCTGTCGCACAGTCTGTGCACTTCCTGCCGGTCGTGCGAGGTGTAGACCATGGTCATGTTCTGCTCGCGGTGGGCGCTGAGAAGCACCTGCCGTACTTTTTTGGCCATTCCGGGATCGAGGCTGGCAGTGGGCTCGTCCAGAAAGAGGATTTCCGGATCGTTGAGAAAGGCCTTGCACAGGTTGACCCGGGTCAGCTGCCCGGAG
>CAYSPQ010000331.1:0-2842 GCA_964432965.1 uncultured Desulfohalobiaceae bacterium | reverse complement strand
CGTCCTTCCAGATTGAAGCCCTCCAGGAGAAGGTCGCGCAGGCTCCAGCCTGCGCAGTATCCGGCCACTACGAAGGAGAGGTCGTGGATGTGGAAGTATCCGTGCTCATGGGCCTGCCGTATCTCTTCCGGATACTTTTCCAGGGCGTAGCGGGCCTGGACTGATCCGGAAAGATGGAGCATCAGTCCCTGGAAGGAGTGGGCCATGTTGGCGTTTTCCGCAATCCGCCAGTCCTGTTTGTTCACGTAGTTGTCTATGGTTGCCCCTATGTCCAGGAAGGCCTCCTGCTGCGATCGCAGCTGGCGCCTCTGTTCGCGGTAGATGATGTAGCGCTTGGCCACGTCGAAGAGCCTGCTCTCCATGAGGACCATCTCCACCATGTCCTGGACCTGCTCCTGCTCCGGGACCTGGATGCCGGCAAGCTTTTTTTCCACCTTCTGGGCCAGGCGCTTGGACAGAAGCGGGTCCTTTATCCCGCTGGCCTGCAGGGCCTTGAAAATGGCGTGGGCCACGCGATCCACGGCCCAGGTTTCCCGGCAACCGTCGCGCTTCTTGATTTCCAGGGGGCCCTTGCTGCCCTGCTGGCTGCCCTTGATCCGCTCCTCCAGCTCGTCCATGTGCATAGCCGTTTCTCCCGGTGTTTATTTGTGGTTGTGCAAGCGTAGCTTCAAGTTATTAAGATTATGCTTTGAGGGTATCGCCGAACATTGTGGCAGACCTGTCCTTCTCGTCAACAGCAATCTTGGGCTCCCTGTACTTTTGTAGCTCCAGCCGGTGCGTGCCGGGAAGATAATTTCGCGCTTCGGCAATGTCCTCCTCGCTGAGGCCGGGAACCCAGGTGCAGCGAAAGCTGAAGGAGTCCGGCTCCCTGCGGGCCAGGTGGAATATCCTTTCCAGGTTGGCCCTGGCCTGATCCTGCTGGGCCATGCCTCCGGTCAGGCGGGGATACTTGGAGAAGGGACCCTTGACATCCACTGCCACATGCCGGACAAGCTCCTGCTCCAGGAGGCGTTCGATTAACTCTGGGTAGAAGCCGTTGCTGTCCAGCTTGATCTCAAAGCCCAGCCCAGTCAGCTCGGACAGGAGGGACTCCAGGCCGGGCACCACAGTAGGCTCTCCTCCGGTTACGACGATCCCGTCCAACCAGTGGGATTTGTCCTGCAGGGTCTGCAGGACCTTTTCCCGGGGAATCTGCGGCAGGCTCCCGGGCCGCAGCACAAGATCCGAGTTGTGGCAGGTAGGGCAGCGCAGATTGCAGGTGGCCAGAAACAGGACCAGGCTGATTCTGCCGCTCCAGTCGCAGAAGCTAACCGGCTCCATGCCCTTGACCAGGCTCCAGGGGTGATCTGTGGGGTGAGTCATGAGTACGCCGTAGCTAGCGAAGCATTCCTTAAGTGAAGATGTGCTTCCCGGGTTGAATTGTACAGGCGAAAAGCAGCTAAAATCCTTGGATGCTGCCTGGAAACGGGTTAAAATGGATCTTTATTCGTGAACATTCAGGCACGGGCAGATACAGGCAGCCGAAGGCGGAGTTTGGCCAGGCTCCTGTGCTCTCTGCTTTCCTGCTCAGCTACTGAGCTGGATTCTTGCGGTAAACCGTGCCCTGGAATACGGCGCAGGGAAGCTCCTGCTCATTATGGACGGTGACCACGTAGGTGGCCAGCTTCCGGTTGAAGGCGGTTTCCCGGGCCACGGCCCGGATCCTGCCCGAAGTAACCGGCCTCATGTAGGAGATGGTGGCATTGATGGCTACTGCGGTTTCCTCCCTGGAGTTGGAAGCGGCGGCAAAGGCCAGGTCGGCCAGGGAATACAGGACCCCGCCGTGGGCTATCCCCACCCCGTTCTTGTGCAGGTCCTGCAGCTCCATTTCCGTTTCCGCATAGCCTTCCGCCATGTAGGTGACCCTGGCTCCTATATGCAAAGCGAAAAGATCGCGCCGGGTGAATGCGGCGGCTTCGTTTTGCTCGCTCATGATCATCCTCGGTAGGGCTTGTCATTTGAAGGAAGTCCGTGTGTTCTGATCAGGGTAAATAGCTTTACAACCCCCGGGGCATAGGTTATGCATGCCTTTGAATCAGTGAATTGCAGTTGCTCCTCAGCCCTTTCCGGAACGAGGGCCAAGGAAAAAGCAATTGTGGAATTATAGATAGCAACGGGTAGGAAGTCAATTCGGTAATCGAAGCAGGGAGGGATCATGTCCGACATTGTAGCCATTTACGGAAGCCCGCGCAGGGAAGGAAATACAGCCTCCCTGCTTTCCCGGGCGGTAGAAGGAGCGCGGCAGGGCGGCTGCACGGTTAGGGAGTTCGTGCTGCGGGATATGCGCATAAGTCCCTGTCTGGAGCTCTACGCCTGCAAGAAAGACGGTGAATGCTCAATCAAGGACGATTTCCAGGCTGTGCGGGATGCGGTGCTGCAATCCAGTGGCTTTATGCTGGCCTCTCCCATCTTCTTCTATTCCGTGACCGGGCATACCAAGGTGTTCATGGACCGCTTCCAGTCACTCTGGGTGAAGAAGTATCTTCTGGACAAGACGCCTTTCGGGGAATGGACCCCTAAGCGCAAGGCCTTATTTATATCCGCGGGAGCCACACAGGGCAAGAAGCTCTTCGACGGCACCCTGCTCACGGTGAAGTACTTCCTGGACACCATAGACGCGCAACTGTGGAACAATCTTCTGTGCCGGGGACTGGACGAGGCGGGAGATGTGCTCTCCTATCCGGAGCTGCTGGAGCGGGCCCGCGAGGACGGTGCTGACCTGGCCAGGAACCTGTGAACAGTAAAGCTTAACAGGGCGTTGAAAATCTTCCAATTGCTGCGTTGCTTCAAAAAGTTCAAACTC
>CAYSPQ010000330.1:0-2861 GCA_964432965.1 uncultured Desulfohalobiaceae bacterium | reverse complement strand
TTTGTTGACTCCTGAGGCTGATAGGTAGTTTCAAAAACGTTATAGTCATCAGGTTTATAAGATAGAGAAGTGCTTTCAGTGGTTATTCTTGACACTGTTTTTAGATTTTCCAATTTTTTTAGAGATATATTACTAAGTCCAGATGAATTATTATCATACCCAGGAAGCGATTTAGTTCCATAGGCTCTTACTTTTGGTAACAAATCTTTGTAATAGTTATTCATAGGCTTGAGATAATTATCAAGTTTGCTCTTCGAATTTTCAGATGAGTACAAATCAATTAGAACTTCAAGAATGTTATTTTGATCAATAGCTTTACGTATTCTTTCTATGCTTTTTTTAGTTTTCTCATAATTGTGACAAGCTATTAAAGCATATATTTCAGATTTGTTAATTTTTTCTCCATTAAATTCATGTTTTACATTTGGTTTTGCTTTTAAAACCTCTTTAGCTCTGTCTAATCCTCCTCTTTTCAATTTTTTACAATGTTTACATTCACAGGGAAGCTCAGTAAGGTCATAAAATTTAGTCGAACTTTCATTAAACTCCGTTTTATAGCCTAAATTTCTTGCACTATTAGCATAGGATGCGCTATCAAAAGAATCAACTCCCATGGAAGCTAAAATTGGCATACCTAAACTAGACACACCAAAAGCGTGAATAGGGATATTTTCTATCTCAAAATTATCGTGGTCTTTTACGCCATACAAAACTCCAGCTACAATATCTATTATTCTTTTATAGTCCCGATTCATGCTTAAAGGTACTAAAGAACCAATTGCTAATCCGAAATGTATGTTTTTATATCCATTTTTACCTATTTCATCCAACATTTTATTCGTAAAATCAAATGCCGAATCAAAATCATATCCATGGATAGGTAATAAGATTAGTTTGTCTTTAGCTCTACGACTTTCTTTGTTTTTCATCAAATCTAAGGTTTCTAGAGAATTCTGGATTGTTTTCTTACGTCTCTCTTTCTTTTCTTCAGGAACTAAATCATGAGTAATAGGATAATCTAAAGAAGCAAATATATCAGCGCCGAAGTCCAATTGAAGTTCTAAAATATCTTTAGGAATTGGTGAGATATCGTATTTTGAAGTATCTATACCCTCATAAAAAAGAAGTTTAAAACCTCCTGAATCAGCAAAAATTGTAGGTTTATATCCAGCCTTCTCGTCTATCCATTTCTCAAATGTTTTTTTTCGCCAATTTTCAAGTTGTTCTTTAGGTAAGTCAAAGTCCAAAAAATGTAATATTTGCGTCATAAAAGGGTCTACATTTTCTTCTTTGATTAGTTTCTTTTTTATGTTTTTCCATATACCACCCTGACGAAAAACAGGAGGAGGACCTGTTATGAGATTTATGATTGGGAGGTACAAAGGAGTTTTAAATTCCTTTTTCCCGATTTTCAATTTTCCTTCTCTGCCACCAAGCCCCGTAATCTCTTCGGCCTGAAACTCAACCTTTCTCATCTGTATCGTAAAGATCTTTTTGATTTATAAAATTGTCGGAGGTTTCTAAAAATTAGCTACTACAGTATTTTTTCATATTAGATAATGCTTTTAAATCTATCTTATATATGCAAAAATTTAATAAATGTGTCTACAAATAAGTCACTTAACTTAACCCCCGGCAACCCCGTGTGATAAAATGAGTGAAATAAATACTTTAACCCCCAAAAAAATTGCAAATTTCTTTAACTTAGATAATTGCGAGATGTACCTAAAATGGGAAACTGATGAGAAAGCTAAAGAGGTGTTGGAAGAGAAGTATAGCGATATCTTTGCCGAAAATAAGGGTATGAGTCCCATACTTTCCAAGAAAGGCATAGAATTTGAGAAAAAACAATTAGATCACCTTCGGGATGAACTCGAAAATTCTATTTTTGTCGGTGAGCAAAATAATTTCGAAAATTTTGAATTTGATGAAATATGGGATGACGAAAATGACTCAAATAGTCTCTCTGACTTTATTAGGCAGTGTACAGATGATTCTAATTTTATAGTGTTACATCAGACAGAATTAAACGATACAATTGGTAATTATGAAATAAACGGCAAATCAGATATTATTATTTTAGAACCTAACTCTTCTGGTTATAACGTTCATGTTCTAGAAGTTAAAAACTCAAGTGAAGAAATGGTACCACACAGGATTCAAGCTACAATTTATGCTATGCTTTTTGAAAAATTTATTGAAAAAAATGAAGGTCTTCAGGAACCTAAACAAATTATAACGAAAGTTATAACTAAAAATAATAATTTGGCTTTATCAGAAGGCTTTAGAAATATAGATGATTTTAATAAAGATCCTTATATAACACAATTAAAACTAAACTTAAGAGATAATGGGACCTTAGCTCAAATATTCGATACTTCTTTTGAGGATACTTCATTTTGGATCGATTCTAGGTGTTCTCAATGTAAATATTAGCCGGTATGTATAATAAAATATGCAGGAAAAAAAGTAATGGAAATATTAGGCATAACTTCAGGGACACAAGAGAAGTTGAAACAAGTTGGTGTGAAGGATTTAGAAGATTTTTCAAATCTATACCATCAGCCAGGTAATTCTACTAAGCCAAATAATTATGGATCACTTGAGCCAAAGTCTGTAGAAAACATTATGAAAATTCGGGATAAAACGGAGATGGATAGCCTTCAAAAAAGAACACACATTGGTTATAAATTTTTAACTATGCTTGATTGTGATGAATGTGAAAACTCAAGTATTTTTGCTCAATTTTTACAAGGATGTGGATATAATTTTCCAGTGGATACTTATGATGAAAGTAAATATTATGTTAGCTATCCTTCAGGGTCGCTTATAAGAATATATATTTTTGTACAATTTGATTA
>CAYSPQ010000329.1:0-2864 GCA_964432965.1 uncultured Desulfohalobiaceae bacterium | reverse complement strand
GCCGCCGCCGACAAGTGGTGGCCGACGCTGCTGAAGGGGCTGCCGAAGCTGACCGCGCTGAGCTGACGCTCCTGCGAGACCACCAGCGCACCAGAAAGCGAGCGATCGCAGCGACGCTGCCGATGTCGTACCGATTCCTGAAGAAGGCTGATTCTTAGGCGTAACCATGTGGTTTTTTTGGGAAACAATTCATGCTACTGCCGCTGATTTGCGGCGAGATAAGCATAAAAGCCTCGGTTCTAAGTGATTTAAATGATGTCGTGAATTGGCATGCGCACGTCGTTCAGGTATAGAAATTAATTTTCTATTTTGTTTAGACTTTAAATTCAAAATAAACTTATAAGAGAATTTATGTATGGCTATTAAGAATAATATAAATGCTAAGTCAGTTCTTGCCTCATCAGTTTTTGTAGGGATGAGCATTGTCTGTTCTCAGGCTCTTGCACAGAACGTTAGCATGGATTTTTCCAATGAATATAGTGCTAATTCCATTCATGCCCAGGGTGATGCTTATTTTATCGATAGAGTTGAAGAGCTTAGCGATAAAAGTATCGAGATCACTTTGCATACTGGTGGAGCGCTAGGATTTAATTCAGGTGATCATTTCTATGCAGTCGCCGATGGTGCTGTCGAAATTGCCGATACTTTGTCGGGTACCATGAGTGGCATTGATCCAATATTCTTGCTATCTTCTCTTCCTTTTCTTGTCGATGAAGTAGAGGATGCTCGCCGCCTTTACGAAATAGCTAAGCCCTACTATGAAGAAGTATTCGAGGAAAACGGTCAGATATTGTTGTATGCTTCTCCTTGGCCGCCTAGTGGAATCTGGTCAAAAAACTCTATTGACAGTAAGGCTGAACTACAGAGCCTAAGAATAAGGACTTTCGACAGAATCGGCACAGAGACCTTTCGAGATGTAGGGGCTTCACCTGTAAGTCTTTCTTGGGGTGATGTGGTGCCACAGCTGGCGACCGGCGGTATTTCTGCTGTTCTTACATCAGCTGAGGCTGGTGCCAATGCCAGCTTCTGGGAGCATCTGGATCATTTTTCATCTATCCATTACGCTATTCCCCTAAACATGGTACATATGAACCGAGATGCTTTTGAAAGGCTGAGTGATAATCAGAAAGAAGCTATAGTCGAGGCGGCAAGATTAACCGATATAAATAATTGGAGCGTGGTTGATACACGTACTGAAGAAAATTATGAGGTGCTCAATAAAAATAATGTAAATATTAACGATCCTGTTCCAAGTGAGCTTGTCACGGTTTTATCTGAAGCCGCTTCCAGTGTGATTGAGAACTGGATAGAATCTACTGGTGAAAATGGCATAACTATTCTGAGTAAATTCCGAGGTGAGTGATGTCGCTTTTGCGGATTGCTGAACGCATATCCATGTTGCTGAATCGAATCGGGGCAGCGATAGCCATTATTCTCATCCTGTACATGCTAGGCCACATTCTTCTTGAGATCCTTCTAAGAATGCTTGGAAAATCGACTTTCATTATGGATGAATATATCGGTTATGCGGTAGCGATTATGACTTTCTTAGGCTTGCCCTATGTGCTGGAAAAAGGGGGGCTCATTCGAGTCTCCCTGCTTCTAGATCGCATCCCGCATAGGTATCATTGGCCGCTAGAAATTTTCAGTAGCGCCATTACTGCCGGTTGCTTTATCTGGATATCTTTGTTCTGGCTCACAAGTGTTCAGCGCAGTTATAATCGTGGAATTATCAGTGAAACGTTGGCCGAAACCCCAATCTGGATCCCTGAAGGCGCGGTTTTAGTGGGGATGTGGCTAATCAGCTTTACACTGGTAGTGCGTGTGCTAAAGATTTTGTTTTCGCGTCAAGATTATCGAGCTGAAAAGAAATAAATTTAATCTAGCCAAGGCATATTAAATGGATATAATTTGGGTTGCAGTCGGCGTAGCTATACTCCTTTTGCTTTTTCTTTCGATGGGTGTTTGGATATTTGCTTCCATGCTGGCTGTCGCCATTAGTTCTCTTTGGTTGTTAGGTGGTGTTGATCTGGATCGTGTCGGGATTATTTTCTCTAGAATTCTCTACCGTGCCAGCAATAGCTGGGAGCTTTCAGCTATTCCTTTGTTTATTTTGATGGGAGAGTTGATTTTCCGCTCGAATCTCTCAGAGCGTCTCTTCAAAGGTCTTGTCCCCATCACCAGTCGTTTCCCTGGCGGCATACTGCATACCAATGTGCTAGGCTGCACGCTCTTTGCAGCGGTCAGTGGATCCAGTGCAGCAACAACTGCGACTATTGGAAAAATCACAACGCAAGAATTGAAAGAGCGCGGTTATAACCGTGACCTATCAATTGGCTCATTGGCAGGCGCTGGAAGCTTGGGTCTACTAATCCCACCTTCCATCGTAATGATTGTTTACGGAGTACAGGCTGAAGTTTCCATCAGCAAGCTGTTTATGTCTGGGATAGTTCCAGGTTTGCTGATTGCAGCTCTCTATGCTGGTTATATTATGCTGCGGTCAGTGCTGAATCCTGAGCTTGCTCCCAAGCAGAAAATTCCAGATCAGACGATCTTTCAGACCGTCCTGCTGTTGGCACCTATTCTGCTATTGATTTTCATTGTTATCGGTTCCATCTATACTGGCATCGCAACACCTTCCGAAGCAGCAGCTGTCGGTGTGGCTGCTACGTTGGTATTGCTAATCGTCGAGGGTCAGCTTTCTGTAAACCTGCTGGTTCAGGCCTTTCGTGGTACGTTGATCACTACTATCATGGTCTGCAGCTTGCTGGTCACAGCGATGGTACTTTCAACCGCTATGGGCTATTTGCATCTACCACGTGAATTAGCTGGGTGGATTGCAAGTCTGGAGCTTAGTCCAATGG
>CAYSPQ010000328.1:0-2882 GCA_964432965.1 uncultured Desulfohalobiaceae bacterium | reverse complement strand
CCCAACATTTCCATTAAGCAAAGGATCCCGTAACAAGAACTATATGAACCAGAAGACTGCGAATACTACGAGGACAACAACAGTTGCCACAGCCAAGTATTCCTGGATCTTTCCAGTTTGTATCCCGGCCAAGGCCCTGCCAGCATCAAGTACTCTGTACGCGGTACCGTCCAGCAATCCATCTATGCCTTTACGGTCGAACCAATCGGAGATCCTGGCCAGGCCAAAAACTCCGGAAGGAGTGTGGCGATTCAGGGAAGAGTCCACGGCTTCCTCTATCCTGTCCGCCACAATGCGGCATGTGCGCATTGTTCCTTTAACAAAGGCCCACTCGTAGAAGCTGTTGATGTACCATCTTTGCCAGAGAAAGGCATGGGCTGCCCTGAGAAAAGCAGATCTGCGGTAAACCCGGGGATCCCATTTTTGCGCGAAATAGAGAAAGTAGGCGGGGATGGCCCCGATGAGGATGCTGATCAGAGAAAGGGCCACCATCAGGGACTTGGAAAAGTCGGGCACGTGTTCCTGCACGCTAAGGCCCAAGTCGGTGACCAGTTGAATCTTGAACAGGTCGTGCAAGGCGTATTCTGCCCTCATGCCCAAAAAGCCGAAGACAACAATGATAGCGGCAAGAATGCCACAGGCGATGGTCTGGGAATGGTATCCCTCGTGCAAGTGGCTGTGCGATTTTTTTGCTTCCTTCTGAATGTTCGCGCTGGGCCTGCCGTGAAAGATCATGCCGAAGTAGCGCATGGAGTAGAACGCGGTGAATATCACGGAAATAAGGGCTATAAGAAACAGGCCGTAGTGGTGCGATTCCAGGGTGGCCAGCAATACTGCCTCCTTGCTCCAGAACCCTGGCAAGGGTGGCACTCCTATAAGGGATAGGGTGGCCAGGCCCATGAAGATCCAGGTAAAGGGCAAATAATGGCGCATGGAGCCCATCTCGTTTATATAGATGGAATGGGCGGCATGAATAACCGTGCCGGCGCAAAGGAAGAGGCAGGCCTTGAATACAGCATGGCTCATGAGGTGGAAGATACCAGCGGTATATCCCTCTACCAGAAGATCCTGGCTGAATCCGGCCACTCCCAGGGCCAGCATCATGTAGCCGATCTGGCTTACAGTGGAGTAGGCCAAGACCTTTTTCAGCTCCAGGGCCACCAGGCCCTGACTGGCTGCAAGAAAAGCGGTGATGCCGCCTACCCAGGCAACGACGATGAAGAAGTACATGGCCGCCTCAGCCCCGCCGGACCAGTACCCGAAGTAAAAGATGGGAATGAACCTGGCGATGAGGAAAACCCCGCTTTTGACCATGGTTGCGGCGTGAATAAGGGCGGAGACTGGGCCCGGACCGGACATGGCCTCGGGCAGCCACTCGTGCAGGGGGAACTGAGCTGACTTGCCCACGGGTCCGGCTATGAGCAGGATGCTTACCAAAACCACCAGCCAGGGATGGGCAGCCATCTCCGGAACCCACTGGGGCGCGGTCTGATAAAGCTCCAGGACATTGAATGTTCCAGAGAAGAAGTAGATGATCAAGATTCCGCCCAGCATGAGCATGTCGCCCACGCTGGTCACGATAAAGGCCTTGACTCCGCAAGCGGAGGGTGTCTGGAAAGGTTCCGGCTCCGGTCCGCCTATCCAGTATTCCTTGTCGTCGCGGTAGTAGAAGCCGATCAGGGCGTAACTGCACAGACCAACGAGCTTCCAGCCGATAAAGATAATGATGAGGTTGTTGGCCAGCACCAGCAGGAGCATGCTTCCTATAAAGCCGTTCATGAGCATCCAGAAGCGCATTATGGAGGGGCTGCCCTTCATATAGCCCAGGCAGTAGACCATGATGAAGAAGCTGATTACAGCTACCACATTGGCCACAATGATGCTCAAGGGATCGAGCAGGACACCCACACTTATCTGAATCGGTGTGGAGAGCCAGACAAAGGAGTGCTCTAGAGGTAGCGCCTCGGCTTGGAACAACAGCGGCACAAGCGCAACAGCACAAACCGCGGCCAGGAAGGAAAAGAATACCGCAGTGAAGTTCATCAGCGCTGTGCTGATACGCGCCATGAATGGCGCAAGAAGAACTCCGCAGAATGGCAGGATCAGGCAGAGCCAGGCTAGCTGAACATCCATATGACTACCCGTTTGCAGATTTAGATTTTTTCCGTCCGTTCTGCCTTGTTGCTAGGCCGTTTAATCGAAAGCGAACTAGTGTTAGCTGCCTACATGTTGGCGACTGCAGCGCTGATTACCGGCTCGAAAAGGTCCATGACCAATGAGGGGTAAACACCCAGAAATGCGGATACCAGAACCACGACAATAAGGGGCAGAGCCATGGACCAGGGCGGATCCTGTATATGGTGGTCCTTTTCCACAGTTTCCGTCATGGGGCCGAAGAAGATCTTGCGGGTGAAATGCACTGCATAAGCTATGGTCAAGAGGATGGCAAGCAGGCCGATGATGCCGATAACCAGTCCCCACATGTCTCCGCGTTCGAAAATGCCGGCAAACATGATTACTTCTGCCGCAAAACTGCTGAAGGGCGGTATTCCGGCCAGCATCATGCCTCCGGCAAGGAAGAGCAGGGCAGTGATGGGCATCTTGGCTGCCAATCCTCCGAGATAGTTTATGTCTCGCTTGTGGGTTATATAGACGACTATGCCGCATGTGGAAAAGAAGACCGTCTTGCCCATGATGTGGCTCAGGAAGAAGAAGAGCCCGCCTTCGATGCTGGCAGCGGTAAGGGCACCGATACCCAGCATGGAATAGGCGCTTTGACTTATGGTGGAGCAGGCGGGGATGCGTTTCATATCCTGCTGGGCAAGGGTCAAGAGTGAGCCGTAGATCATGGTGGCCACGGCAAAGATCATTATGGGAGGTCC
>CAYSPQ010000327.1:0-2890 GCA_964432965.1 uncultured Desulfohalobiaceae bacterium | reverse complement strand
TCAAAAGCAGGTTTAGATATTTACATTGCTTATCCAATGACTCCCTCGACATCAATTTTGCATTTCACAGCAGCTCACAAAGAAGAGTTAGGATTGTCTGCGGTTCAAGCTGAAAACGAAATAAGCGTTATAAATATGGCTCTAGGAGCGGCCTATGGCGGTGCGAGGTCCATGGTTGGAACTTCAGGAGGGGGATTTGCTTTGATGCAAGAAGCTATAAGTTTAACAGGATTGAGTGAACTGCCTCTTTTGATCATAGAATGTCAAAGAGCAGGTCCGAGTACAGGTGTTCCTACTTATACAAGCCAAGCGGATTTGGATCTGGTTTTAGGATCAGGACATGGTGAATTTCCGTTTATCGCACTAGCAGCGGGAGATCAAGAAGAGGCATATTATTTAGCGGGAGAAGGTTTGAATCTAGCTTGGAAATACCAAGTGCCGGTAATTTTGATGTCTGACAAACATTTATCTGAAAGTAGAATGACTTCAGAAATCGATTATGATGAAGTGTCGATAGAGGAGCCCAAAATAGCTGAGGATCCTGGAGAGGATTACGAGAGATATGAAATTACTGAAGATGGGATTTCACCATTACATTTCCCAGGACTGACAGATTCTTTAGTTCAAGCAACCAGTTACGAACATTTAGAGTCTGGATACACTACCGAAGATCCGGATAGAATTGTGGAAATGCAAGAAAAGAGAAAGCAAAAATGGAATGTTATCAAGGACGAAGTACTGGAGAAAGATACTGTAAATGTTTTCGGAGATAAAGATTCAGAAAATATTGTTCTAGTTTGGGGATCAACTAAGGGAACGGTGAAGGAAGCTTTGAAACACTTAGATGAAAATGTGAAAGTGGTTCAACCTATTTATCTGAAGCCTTTCCCAAGAGAAGAAGTTTCAAAACATTTGGAAAACGCGGAAAAAGTGATCACAGTGGAGGCAAATGCAACTGGACAGTTAGCAGAATTATTGAGAAAAGAATTACTAACAGAAGTAGATGATAAAATATTGAAATACGATATGAGACCATTTAACCCGATAAAACTATCGGAAAAATTGGAGGAGGTATTCAATGAGTAAAAATCTAGATACACCTGTTGAGAATACTTGGTGTCCCGGATGCGGTAATTTTGGAATATTGCAAGCCGTAAAACTCTCATTCCAAGAATTGACGGATGAAAAAGAGTGGGAAATGAAAGATATTGTCTTGGCCTCCGGAATAGGTTGCCACGCTAAAATTTACGATTACGTTAACGTAAACGGATTCTACTCAATTCACGGAAGAGTACCCCCCACAATAACTGGGATAAAACTTGCCAATCCTGACCTCAATGTTATAGGTTTCTCAGGAGACGGAGACGCTTACGGAGAGGGGATAAGCCACCTAGTTCACGCCGCGAAAAGAAACATAGATGTTACCATGGTTATTCACGACAACCGAGTTTTCGGACTAACGACCGGCCAATTTACACCGACTAGCCCCCAAGGTTTCGCTGGAAAATCTACCCCAGGTGGCAGCGTTGAAGAACCGATAAACCCATTACACGTCATGCTGGCCAATAATGCATCATTTGTGGCTAGAGGATTCCCTGGAGAATTGATGCATTTGAAAAAACTTCTGAAAAAAGGAATAGAACATGAAGGATTTGCATTAATAGACATTCTTCAGCCATGTGTCACTTTCTACAACTTGTGGGATCATTACAAAGATCGAGTATATAATCTAGACGATGAAGATCATGACGTTACGGATTTCTCAAAGGCTTGGGAAAAAGCCGAGGAGAGAGAAGAGATACCTATAGGCGTATTTTACAAAGAAGAAAGAGAAACTTTCAATAATCAAATTCTCGAAGGGGAAAACCCCTCCAAGGATACGAGAAAAGCCGAAGTAGAAAAAGTAATTGAACACTACAAATAAACATTATAGATTCCAAGAGATAGTGACCAGACAAAATTTTAAGAAACTAATAAATAATCAAAACAAATAATTCAATCACACACAGGGCCCGTAGCTCAACTGGCTAGAGCGCTCGGCTCATAACCGGGCGGTTGAGGGTTCGAGCCCCTCCGGGCCCATCAATTCTATAAAAATTAACAGTTGAGTTTACCCAAAACTTTACCTTTTTAGTTCTTCTTTCAAAGTTTTCATTTCAACTTGAGAAACCATTCTTAAATCTGGATTTTGAAGAAATAGCGGAGTATCTTGGTTTAGTTTTAGTTTAAGAATATTGAGGCCTGTTAATTATGTGTAATTTCATTTCGTCTGTGAGACTATTGAATCGTTCACAGTAACCGGCGATTCTAACCATAAGATCTGGGTATTTTTCAGGATTTTCATAAGCATCGAGCAACATTTCACGGTTGACGACGTTTGGTTGAAGTTGCATTCCTCCTTTTGCAAAGAAGGTTCTGATTATGTTTGCTAGGTTTTTATTACCCTCTTGGCCAGAGAACAAGGCTGAATCAATAGTAAGTGTTGCTGTAGTGCCGTTCTCTGCATGCTCGGCAAAGTCGAGTTCAGTGAGGGAGTTAAGCGGTGAGAATATGTTAGATTGTTCCATTCCATAATGTGGGGTGAGGCTGTTAGCGAACGGGGTTTCTGCTTCTCGTCCTGATGGTAGTGCGGGACTGTGTCTCCCGTATTCGTTGGAGAGGTTCAAAGCGTAATAACCTGCTGAGTATCTGCCGCCACGTGGGCAGTTGTCTACTGAGTCCAGTGCGTTGTTGTATATTTCTAATACTGTATTCATCCATTCCGAGGCTTCTTTCGAGGAGTCATCTCCGAATTTTGGAACTTTTTCCAGAGCTTCTTTAATTTCTTGGGTTTTCTCCCCTTCGAAGTTACTGTCGACGGCTTCGATAACTTCTTCTATGGTGTAAAGCT
>CAYSPQ010000326.1:0-2892 GCA_964432965.1 uncultured Desulfohalobiaceae bacterium | reverse complement strand
AAACCTGCAATACACGGACAAGTCGGCACTTGTCTTGTTGAGCCTGGAAGCCGAAGGCTTCCCGAGACGAAACATTGCGGGCACTTTTGACTTTATGCAAAGTTTGTGCCGGTTGGTGGAGAAGAGTCTATATCTTACCCAAATTGAGCGGCTTTATCGCTCACTTTGGGTGATCTGCCTGATTTTCAAGGATGTTTACAATCATCCTTCGATGCCCATAGAGTGATAAAGGCTTTCTTTACAAAACCCGTTGTGAGACACGGTAATGGGGGTTGGGGGAGAAGCCCCCAAACAATGCACAGGATGTAAGCGCTTGATTGAGGTCTTTCGCAGGGTGAAAGCATGCCCTGTCTTGATAGATGTTTCCAGTCCCAGAAATGGTAAAAAAGATTTGCCACACACAAATATCCCCGCTCTTGCCCTGTTTTGTATTAAGTGATATGCAGGTCGGCGTTTTCCGTGAACTTGCAAGCTTTCGAGGTAAGTTATGCTACATATGCTCAGATTGCCAGGGCTGCTCTTTCTGGCGGCTGTTCTACCTTTGCTCATCTCCGGACAGGTGCAGGCCCAGCAGATGCTCTATCTCAGCTCCTCCTCCCAGATTGCGGAAGCCTTCGGCAAGGAGGTGATAGAGAAGTTCGAGGACAGATACGAAACTAAAGTGAGCCTGCACATCGGTTCCTCGGAGACGGCCCTGCTCAGGCTGGAGAACGATTTCAGCGATCTGGCCTGCATTGCCTTCAGGCTACCCAGAGAGTACCGGGAAAAGGGGTACGTGGATATTCCCTTCGCCCAGGACCCGCTGGTGGTGGTTACCCACGAGGACAATCCGGTGGAGGATCTCTCCCCTAGACAATTGCGCAACATCTTCATGCAAAACCTCACCAACTGGAAAGAGCTGGAGGGTGAGGACACGCAGATCGTCACCTTCGTTCCGCGTCGGGAAACCGCCCTGCGGCAAAATTTCCAGCGTCAGGTCATGCAGGGCTTCGACATCAGCTACGATTACATGAGCTATATCTCCACCCGAAGTGTCACTGGAGTGAAGCACATTCCCGGAGCAATTACATTTGCCTCTCTGGGGGCTGTGGAAGGGATGAAAGATATCCGGACGTTGAGCATTGACGGTCATGACCCGAAGGATGAGCAGTACCCCTTCATTCAGACGTTTTCCTTTGTTAGCAAGGGCGAGCCTGGGTCAACAGCCCGCGGGTTCATAGACGCTGCCCTGTCCGCGAGAGGGCAGGATATAATCAGGGAAAAAGGCATGGAGCCCGTCATGGAGGAAGAGCTGCAAGAGGCTTATTGATGGGCATGAAGCCGCTTTCTCTATTTTTTACTTAGTTGCCATTTGCAACCGGTATTGAGGTTGTTTTGTGGTGATTTTCCAAGAGTCGAGAGCGAGATGCAAGGAAAAAAGAAGATTAACAGATCCGGGGAATGGATAGGCCGAGATTGTTGCAGCTGTTGGATGTGCGGAACGGCGAAGGCTTTGGCGTTGCTCCTGCTGGCGATTGTCGTCTCCGGTTGCGCCAGTGCGATCACTACTGTCTCTCCCCCTTACACAAAGGAAGTAGAGGAAGACACTCATGTTGTGGAGGAAGTTAGCGGGTACGACTACGATCTACAGAGACTGCCTCCAGGGTACAGCTATCAGCTCCATCGCGTGCCGCTCTGCGCGGAAAAAGCCAGCATGAAAAAAATTTCCCGCAAGCAGCCCAGAGGTTTTGTTTTTGCCCTGGCCGAGATGCCCTTGTACGGGCTGGGCCTGCTGGATTGGATGTATGCCGTGAGAATAGCCGAGGCCAGCGAAGAAGTGCTGGATACTTGGCAGGAGCCCACTAACAAGCTTTTTCCCTGCGGCGATCGCGAGCCCGCACCAGGTCAGACTGTTGTCCTCCAGACCCCCAGACAGGTGCAGGAGCCAAGAGTGTTAGTGGAAACTGAGGAGAAGGGGGAATTGCGCTTGAGCTCCGTATTGAGTGAGCATTTCCAGTTTGGGCTGGTCAATGTCTTCGTATTGTGCGACGGGGATCTCAAATACTTGCGTTCCATATACATTTAATTGGGCCAAGCAATGTCTTTTTGAACCTACGGGCGAAGACTGCGTGCGTGCCTTGCAAGCTTACTACTTAATGGTCCATATCTGTATTTTGCCGGATCCAACTTCCAAGCGATCCGGTTTGTGATACACTGTAGAGCCCATTCCCAGAATGCCTCCCACGCCGCTCCCGCCTGCGATGCCCAAATCGCTTCCGGAGCCTTGCAGGAGGGCAGCCCGGCTTTCCGCCCCAAGGCCCCCTGGTTCTGCCTCTAAAATTCCCTCTTCCAATTTAAACTAACTACCGACGCTCGCTGCCTCGGCCCCTGCAAGCCATCTGGTGCTGCCGCTACAGGGTAGATATTGCTTGCCTCTTGCGTTACGGTAGTTGCATAAAATCCTACATATAGGTATTTTGACTGATATTTTTTAGAGGTTAAGGTTACAGCGATCCTGGAGAGACTTTACTTTTTGTTTGCGAATCTAAGCTGAGAGTATAGGGCTCTTAGCTACTCTCCGTCCGGAAGGTCGTTTCTCTTCCCAAAAAAAGTAGCGAAGTAATCCACCGATAAGCTCCTGGCTTTAAGGACTCATGAAAAATGACTGTGGTGTGCTTGTCAGTGAAGAAAAATTGAATGGTAGAGGCAGATTTATGTCTGGAGACTTCAGGGATGAGTTATCCACTGTTTTGAATGCTGTTACCGATTCAATCCTTAGCTTGGATCGAAATTTGAAGATCCTTAGGGCCAACAAGGCGGCCGGAGAGACTATAGGTGAGGATCCGGAAAGTTTGCGGGGCAGGCAGTGCTATCGAGTCTGGAAGGGTAGAAAAGAACCCTGTGAGGGCTGCC
>CAYSPQ010000325.1:0-2934 GCA_964432965.1 uncultured Desulfohalobiaceae bacterium | reverse complement strand
CCTATCACGTCTGGCTGAAGCAGCAGGAGCTGCAAGGGGTGCGGGACAGAGTAGAGGAGGTGTTCCGGGAAGCAGCTCCCGAGGCTTCCCGGACTTTGCAGCCAGCTCAGTACGAGAGCGTGCTGCAGAACAGGATCAGCTCCAGCAGGGAAATAATCGAAAGAGATCAGCGAGCGTGCTCGGGTGCTTCCCTGCTGGAGCTTTTCCTTTTCCTGAGCTGGAGTATTCCAGAAGAGGAGGGTTTCCGGCTGGACAGGATGACCATGCAAAATCGGGAGGCGCTTCTGGTGGGAAACGCGGGAAGCTATGACTCGGTGGATCTCATACGGGGACAGATGCTCTCTCAGCAGGGAGTGGCAGAAGTGAGAATTCAGGAGGTTTCCGCCAATCCCGGCCAGGATACGGTTCGCTTCACTCTCCGTGTGGAGATAGGAGAATAATCCTTGTCCCGCATGAATAAAAGACAAATGCTTCTGGCAGCTGCCGCTCTGATCATTGGCTTGCTGGCTGTGGCCCAGTGGGGGGTTGCACCCTTGGCTTCCCACTATCAAGGGCTGGACAGGGAAATAGCCCAGAACAGACAGCGCCTGGAAAGCTTGCTGGAGCTCAGGCAGGAATACGAGAAGACAAGGAGCATGGCCCGGGATCAAGGCGAGGCCCAGGCCAGAGCCGAAGATTTCTCCCTTTTCTCCTTCCTGGATAACCTGGCGCAAGAGCAGGGAATAAAGGATAGAATAGCCTTTATGCGACCCAGCACGGAAGAGGTGTCCGAGGGGCTGGAACGGGAAACGGTGAGCCTTCGCTTGCAGGATGTCGACACAAGCGAGCTCATCCCCTGGATCTATCATCTGGAGAATGCGGATGTGCCCATCCGGGTGGAGGAGTTGACCATCAGTTCCCGCGCGGACGACGGACAGAATTTGCAGGTGGACCTGCGGGTTTCGGTCCTGCTGGGTTAGACAACCGGAGAAATGTCCTGTTGAGGAAGAAAGACTATATCCTGGGACTTATGTATGCCAGTGCCGCATTATGCGTGGCCCTGGTTACAGTAGTGGCCTTCTTCCCCTATGACGCCCTGGAAAAGCGTCTGGAGACCGCAGTGCAACAACACAGCCCCTATCATGTTCGCCTGCTGGACACCAGCTATCGCTTCCCCCTGGGAGTGAAAATTCAGGGAGCCATGCTGTTGAACCCCCAGCAACAGAGCATCTTCCGGCTGGACCGGGTTGACTTGCAATTGCGGCCTTGGACTGTATTCCTTGCAGAGCAGCGCCTTTCCGCTCAAGCCCTTGCCTGCGGAGGCCATGTTCAGGCAGAGCTTAGTTCCGGCTCTATTTTCCGGATAAACCCGGAAGAGGGGAGAGTGAATATAAGCGGGCTGTTCCTGGAGCAATGCGAGGTTCCGCTGTCTCAGGCCACACTTGCCAGCCTGAGCGGACATCTGCAAGGCGAGCTCCATATGGAGAACTTGACGCAGGGTATTGAGCAGATGAGAGGTAACTACGCCTGGAGTCTGAACCAGGGCGGGATAAGATTCGGGGAGGGGCTTCTTCTGGGGCTGGCACTGGAAAAGGTCGGGATGGATATCCGGATAGTCCAAGAAGGGGAGGTCCTGACCGTTTCCCAGGCAAAGCTGCAGTCGCCTGGATTGGATGCCTCTCTGGAAGGAGAGGTTCGGCTGAAAAACCCCTTGAAGGACAGCGAAATAAATCTTGAGGCGGTTCTGGCCTCCCGTCAGGAGAGACTGGCCGGCAGACCGGAAAATGCCCTGGTGCGGGAGGCGTTGACACCGGAAGGGCTGACTCTGCGGTTGGGAGGAACCTGGCGGGAGCCGCTGGTGAACTTGCAATAAAACGAGGCGGCCGCATTGTTCGCCGGACGGGCATCCTTGCGGCAAGGTCGGCCATAAAGCGGGGCTTGATCGATTTTGGCCGGATGGAATCCTTATCCCTTTCTGCGGGGACAATTGGTTGGCGGGGCTCATGCCGCGACAAGCCCGCGCTTTTATGCCGTCATGCTGCTGGGGTTCTCGGCTTGGCTGCTGCCAGAACCCGTCCCCGCTCCCTCCCTGGTTTTTCTTGTCTGGGTAGCACTTTCCGAGGAGATAGTCTTTCGCCTGCTGCTGCAGGGCGGTCTGCAACGGCTGCTGCAGGGAGCCTATCTACTGACCTGGCTCAGCCTGGCCAATGTGCTGACCTCGATAATCTTCGCAGCTATGCACCTGTTACACCAGCCAACTCTGTGGGCCTTGGCCGTGTTTTTCCCTTCCCTGGTCTTCGGCTGGGCCATGGATCGCTACCAAAGCGTCCTGGCCCCGGTGCTGCTGCATTTTTTCTACAATTCCCTCTTGTTTTATCGGCTGTGAGTTCTCTCCTTGCCTGAATTGCTTCAGGGTACATAAATCTCCCTTTAAGAGGGAATTGAACGGCCCTCCGGGAATTGCTGAGTGCCTACCAGATTATAGAGGATACTCAAGGCTTTTACATCTCTGTGGTAACCTACATGGAATTGGTTAAGGGCATGAGGAACAAAAAGGAACTTACCACACTGCGCAAGGCGCTGCATTTATGGAATACTCAACTGCTCTATATTACAGAAGAAGTATCCCTCAAAGCCATGTTCTTTGTAGAACAACAATTTCTGAGCCATTCCGTCCAACTAGCTGATGCACTTATTGGAGCGACTGCTCATGTGCATGCACTCCCCATACTCAAGGGAAACGACAAACACTACAAGGCGATTAAAGGCCTTGAGCTCAGGAAGTTCAGACCGTAAGCCGGGAATTGTGCCCCATCGAACCAGCTCGATTTTTGCCAGGGATTACTAGGCGGCAGATCAAAGGCAACAGCCTGGCTGGACCTAGTTGACTCGGCTTGATTCTGGCTTTGTAGAATCTGGTTGGAAATCTGGTTGGAATAAGAAAAGGGGTTGTGA
>CAYSPQ010000324.1:0-2951 GCA_964432965.1 uncultured Desulfohalobiaceae bacterium | reverse complement strand
TTTCCGGAGGAGAGGAATTTATGGGAACCATAGCAGAAATGTTTGAACGTCAAGGCTATGAGAAAGCTATACATGAAAAGGATAAATGGGTTGGCGAAACCAAAATTGAGACTACTCAACAGCTTATTTTGGAAAACCTCACAGAAAGATTCGGAGTAGTAAGCCAGGGTTTGAGTGATAGGATCAAGTCTATCCACTCCCTGGACACTCTTAATGCTCTTTTCAAGCAGACCCACCGGGTGAATTCCCTGGAAGAATTCAAAGCACTGGTGGATAAAGCTCTGGAAAGCTAATACTTCCCTTGCTCTCCAGTTTCCCTATTTAGCCACTCTGTCCATAACTGGATGGGGTGGCTTTTTGGGTATCATGTTCCCGGGATACGCTGGATAAGACATGTTTTCCAAGGATGTGTTTGCATTTCATGAAAGGCACCTGGGGTGGTGCACTATCCTTTTGCCATCAGCCTTTTGCAGATGCATCATCGTTGGGGGAGGGTAAGAAATAGAGGCAAGTTCAGTAGCAAATGACCACCGTGGCATGAAGACCGCCACCTTTTAACCTGTTCGGATTTCCGAACATACAAGAAATGAACTGAGTTTTCCAGGCAAGAAATTTTCCCTCAGGGTAATGCGCTCCAGTCAAGGGTTCTGTTACTTGCCGCCCGGTAAGCAACAATTAAAATGATAACTGATGTCGAATCGAGCATACAACCGTCAACATAACTTGCAAGTGCGAATGCTGTTCAATAGGCGGTGTTCGGGGTGTTAAAGTCTGTCCGGATGTCCGGACAGCAGATTCCGGAGAAGTGAACGCAGGACCAGAGTCCAGCATCCTTCGTTCTTGTTGGGGGAAAGCAACAACCCTTGCTTATTCGTCTCTTGGCCTACTAGGATTAGGTGAAGACCTTCCTTTTTGCTTGACCTCATACTTAGGCCGGATTTCCTGGGTATGTTATAAGGACTACAATAGGATATGCAAACAGCGGGCCACCAGGAGTATTGCTAAGAAATCAAGGAACTAAATTGAGTGGTTTCGCGGCGCAGATTGAGTGATCTGCCTGATTTGCATGGATATTTACACTCCTCCTTCGATACCAATCTGGTGATAGAGGCCTTCTTTACAAGACTCGTGGAGAGCCAAGGCAATGGCGACTTGGGGCGAAGCCTTCAACGAAGACACAGGAGGGAATCGTTCGATTGAGGAAGGAATGAATTACGTTCCGCGCCTTTGCCGAGGCCGTGGATGCTGCAGGTGTCTAGGGCATAGTAACCGGCGTGGTCGCCGCCGGTCTACCCAGACGCGCCTGCAAAAACTCGTTTTGCAGGCGCAAAGGACAGAGCACGGATGACAGAAGATAGAAAAAACAACAGAACCTTCGGTAAATAGGATTCAAAATACCCCTTGAAGGATTACGTTCCTGTGCAGGAGATCCAGTAGGCATTTATATTGCAGGGTGAGTAATAGTTATCGGTTATTGGTGATCGGTTATTGGTGAGAAGACATTGGTTATAAAAAGGGGTAGTATGCCAAAGCTAGGGCTTTTGCTGGTTCTTGCCTTGATATATCTCCTGCTGCCTTGGGGGGCTTCGGCAATGGAGCCCTTGAACGAGGAGGAGATGGACAGCGTGCAGGGTCAGTCCGGGATCGCTATGGCCACATCCAATGCCACGCTATACAGCGAGAAAAGGGACTGGGCCTACCAGGACACATCAGAGGATGAAGAGAAGATGGAGTATTCGGACATAGTCTCCTTCTTCCAGATGCATTCCCTGGAGCCTTTCACCTTGCAGGTTTTTGAAAACGATCAGGAAATGATCCTTCTGGCACTGGAGGCTCTGGCCGAGGAGCAGGAGGCTGCCTGGGACATGGACCTCAGCTTTGACGCCACCGGGTACGTTTTTGCCGGACACGATCTGGGCAGCATGCATCTGGAAAGCATGGGCCTGGAGGAATTCGCCCTGTACACTACCCCCTCGGAAGCCCTGGAAGGTGTGGATCGCAGCGGCGTGGCCCTGCAGCTGGATGCCAGGGCCTCTCTAGACGAGTTCCGCTGGGCCTACCAGAATGGAGAGGACAACGAAGAGGCCCTGCTCCTGGGCGGTGTGCACCTGGCCCATTCCTTCGATAACGGCGACCCCCAGGGTCTTTTCTCCATAGGCGAGCTGGACCCCTATAATGAGAACGGCGATATGGACCCAGCCATGTTCCAGGTGCGGCAGGACGAGGAGGAAAGGGTCTTCGTGCGCATGGACCTGCCCATGGAGGGCAGCCTGCGGGTGGAGGACGTGGAGATGGGCCAGGAGGATAACCTGGGTCCCATCCACCTGGAGGGCATGGACGTGCACCATTTCCAGATGGACTTCAAGCCCTTCGAGGAATAGCTGCCAGCCTCTATTGCTTTCCGCTTTGCACTTTCCCCTGACCAATCATCAACTTTCCGGCTTTGCCTACTTAGTTTACCCCGCCAGCTAAATTTGTTACAGGAGTGCTGGTGTAAGTGTAAGTGTAGGTGTAATTGTAGGTAAAGACCTAGCAGTCGTGCATGCGGCGGGATCAGTGTAAATGCTCGAGCTCGCCGGTTTCTTACGCCTAGCGCTGATTCCGCCTTGCTACAGCGGCAATCCAGAGACTGAGGTCGGGCATGAAAAAGGTGATGGCTATAGCAATTGCCTTGCTGCTCATTCCTTGTGCCGGCCATGGTATGCAGCTCATGAGCGAAAAGGAGATGAGCCGGATAACAGGGCAGAGCGGCATCGTTTTGTCCGGAATGCAGAAGCTGGAGGAGCCGGTGCTGGAGGAAATCACAGCAATGGGTGAGCTGGAATCCCGCCAGTTGCGGGAGGCAGATCAGGGATTGCATAACAGGTTCTCCAGGGTGGAAATATATGAGGAAAGAGGCGTGAGCCAGCAAGAGGGACCGGAGACCTTCGATCCCTCCGGAGTGGCCATAA